>JAEZLJ010000020.1 GCA_023415275.1 Bacteroidota bacterium | reverse complement strand
GGCATTACCAAATGGCACCTCAGGGGTTTGTTGCTAATATTTCTGCTGCCCTCATTCATTCTTTTCTTCAAAAGATACAAACACGTTCCCTTTATAGCTAAAGAAGAAGAAGGATCTTCCCGTGAGTTCTGGATGTTCATAGGCTCGCTGGTATTGTTCCTATCTGCCATTGTTATCATTGCCATGACCTCTATTCCTGTGTTCAATAAGATCGCAGGATTGTTCACCGGCAACGATAAGACCTTTAAGGCTTTTGCTGTGGGAGAGGATGCTGCCTTTGCCTACAACCGCATACAAATATTCGTGGCTATCATCATAGGGCTTCTTACTGGGATAGGCATGTACCTGAAGTATAAGACCACCGGTAAGCCCTTTTTTAAAAAAATGATTTTGCCTGTTGTCATTGGGTTAGTGGCAGGAGGATTAATCCTTGCCTTTGGTGACATCAATTACCGGGAGCATGGTATTGGATACCTGGGTGCCATCTGGTTTGCTTTACTGGCATCTGTATTTTCGCTGGTCTCCAATGGCAGCTATATTTTCACAGGGCAAAAGGGCGTGCTTAAAAAGGCAGGCGGCGCCATCTCTCACGTAGGTTTTGCCATGATGCTTACGGGTATCCTTATCTCTTCTTCTAAAAAGGAGGTGATATCTCATAACACCACAGGTATATTCCTGAACTTTGGAGAAGGAAGCAAGGAGAAGCCAGGAGAGAACCTTACCCTGATCAAGGGAGTGCCTACCAAAATGGGTGAATTCATGGTTACCTATGATAAGGATTCCGCCCATCCTAAAAAGCCTCTTTGGTATTATCATTTAAAGTTTGAAAAGGATGGCAAGGAAAGTTTTGCATTGGCTCCCAATGCCTTTGTAAACTATAAAGGAAATGAAGGTTTGATGGCCAACCCAGATGCCAAGCATTACCTTACCCACGACATCTTTACTTATATTACCTCCCTGCCAGATCCTTCAAAGGCCAATGAGGATACCACTTCCTTCAAATCCCGTGAAGTGGCTATAGGAGATACCGTATTCTATTCAAAAGGATTTGCTGTACTTGAAGATGTGTCTTCCATTAAAAGTATTCCTGGTGTGGAGTTTAGCGCTAATGACAGCGCTTCTGTAGCCACCATAAAAGTGGTTTCCAAAACTATGTCCATATTCACTGTAAAGCCTACTGTGATCAACCTGAAGGGTACTGTTTTTGCCCAGCCGGATACCGTGTTGCAGGAAAGCCTGGTGATGCAATTGCAAAAGGTGGACGGTAAAAAGATCACCCTGGGATTGAAGGAGTCAGATGCCATCATGCAATATGTAACGTTGAAGGCCTATAAGTTCCCCTTTATCAATTTGCTTTGGCTGGGAACCGTGCTTATGGTCCTTGGCTTCATGATGAGCATGGCCTGGCGAATACAGAATAACAGGAAAAAAACTTCCGCCCGGGAAAAAACTGTTAAGGTTGATGCACCGGGGCAAGTCATTGAAATATAGCTTCCAGTTATTCCCTGCTAGCCTTTTATTCCACTTATGCCAGGTAGGAAATTTAGCCTTTTTTAAACAGCGTTTCTTTTAACTTGCTTGTCTGTTTTAAAAGGTCAATTTCATTTGTATATTTAATTATGCCCCGGTTTCTATCCATACTCTTATTTTTCTTCTTTGTGGGTATCTCACAAGAAAGCCGGGCACAGGAAGATTCTACTCATCCCGATCCTTCCAAATGGGGTGTTCATGATACTATCATGGTTCCGGCTATTTATTATAATGGAGAATGGATGCCCTATGGCGAAATGGATATGGTCTACGTATCTAAATTGCCACCGGACGAACTGACAAAAGTATTAGCAGCCTATAACCGGTTGCGCAATGCAGTGTATGTGACCTTGCCTTATGCCAAATCAGCTGCTACTATTATCAATGATGTAAATAATCAACTGGTTGGAGTCAATTCCAAGAAGGATAGGAAGGCCTATATAAAATCAAGGGAAAAGGAATTGAAGGATAAGTTTACGGAACCGCTCTCCAACTTGTCTGTGTACCAGGGAAAGGTGCTCATGAAACTGATCTACAGGGAAACGGGAAATAATTGTTACGAGATCATCAAGGAATACCGGGGCGGATTCAATGCCAGGTTATACCAGACCGTCGCTTTCTTTTTCGGCAGTAGCCTGAAACAGGATTTTGATATACAGACAAACCCCACAGATCGCCAGATCGATGCCATCGTCCAGGAGATCAATAGTTCCTGGTACAACAATGCCTATAAGCCAGGGTATAGACCGGGGAGATAGGAAGTAAGTTAAAAGTCAAAAGTAAAAAGGTAAATTGTCTCAATTTTTCCTGGATGTTGTTTCAGTAACTTTTTGTATTACATCTTTTAAATATTCTTTCTAGGTATTGACTTCGCGTTTTACCGGCGTGCCAGGGGTTCTATAGAAATAATGCATAGGGAAGTAATTTCAATTACAAATAGAGGGCAGTTTCATATGTCGTCTTCCTGATGGTTTAAAAGGAGGATGTAGCAGTTTTCTTATCTTTCCAAAATGAAATTGGATGTATTGGCGGTAGGATCTCACCCGGATGATGTAGAGTTGGGATGCTCCGGAACTTTGATCAATGAAATAAAGAAGGGAAGAAAAATTGGCATCATTGACCTGACCCAGGGAGAACTGGGCACCAGGGGAACGATCGAGACCAGGTACCAGGAGGCAGCCGATGCCGCACGTATTATGGGCATCTCGGCCAGGGAAAACCTCAAAATGCGCGATGGGTTCTTTGTAAACGACGAAGCACACCAACTGGAGTTGGTGAAAATGATACGTAAATACCAGCCCGAGATCGTGATTGGGAATATACTCGAGGACAGGCACCCGGATCATGGAAAGGGAGGATGGCTGACCTATGATGCCTGTTTCCTTTCAGGTCTGCGACAGGTGAAAACGGAATATGAAGGGAAAGAGCAGGAAAAATGGCGACCTAAGATGCTGCTACACTATATACAGGACCGATTTTACGAGCCGGATATCATCATTGATGTCACAGATGTATGGGAACAGCGCATGGAATCTATCAAGGCTTATAAAACTCAGTTTCACGATCCAAACAGCCAGGAGCCACAGAGCTATTTATCAAGTCCTGAATTTATGGATGCTATTGTGTCCAGGGCAAGGCTGCTGGGCAAAAGAATAGGCGTTAAATATGGGGAGGGTTTTCTTTCAAAGAAAAGCATCGGCCTGACCGGACTCGATGCACTTGTGTTGAGAGAAACATAAAATTAGAAAGGCAAAAAGATATCTGAGGCCAAGAAGTTATTCATTTCTTCCTGGTATAGTGAATTTGCCAGGAAGGTTTCCATGTATTGCCTCCATCTGTAGAGGCTTCCCAACTCCAATCAAAGGCATCCGGTTGTATATTGTAATACACCATCCGCATCTGTTGTTTGCCTTTGGGGGTTTGCCTTTCAGCTGTTTTCAGGATCATTTTCCCATTTTCCATTCCTCCTGTCAGTGCAATATAACCTCCCTGGTCATCTACCCATGTCTGGTTCCATAATTTCGATGCGGGATTATAGACACTCCAGCTTTCTCCATGGTAATTATTGTTAGGATCATAAAAGTTTTCATGTACCGTGCAGTTGCCAAATTTTTTTTCTATGGTATTCGTACCATGAAGGGTATCTGCCCATGTGGCCGTCCAGCTACCGATCCAAAAATCAAATTGGGAGGCTTCTGGTGTTGTGCAAGGTAAGGCAGTAGGGTTTTGTGCCAGCACGCTGATAACGGACAATTGTAATAAACATAACAAGAGGTATTTCATAACAACTGTTTGTTATGAATCTACCGAAATCTATAATCGATTATTTATACTATTATATGAACGGCATCACCGGAGGTTTTTCTGCATTTTATGATGGGCAATTCCTACTTCATAAAATTCATTCCCTGTAATTTGATAACCACATTTTTCATAAAATCCTATCACAGGATTGCGGGCATTCATCGTTAGGA
>JAEZLJ010000178.1 GCA_023415275.1 Bacteroidota bacterium | reverse complement strand
TAATATCTTATTGTTTCATAAATTTCTCTGTAAACAGGTCTCTATCATTAATATATTGAAGGATATACATGCCAGGGTTGAGGGTGGAAACAGATATGGAACCAACACCCTGTGAAAGAATTCCTTTTGATGTTATACTGAACCAAAAGATGAGAATTACATGAGAATGAAGCAACACTTCGAACTCCCTAACCCCAATATTAATGTCATAGATGCTTACTCTATCATATATTTTTTTAAATAATTAAACATGCTGGTTGCATATCTTAATAACGATTTTGTTGTAGAATTAAAACACCACCCAAAAAAAAGTAAAAGGGAATTGGACACGTATGATTTATATCTAATGTTCACCATCACACAAAAGGGGTTTATTCTTGGCACAACGGAATTCAATGTCAATAAAAGTTGCTCGGTTGAGCAATGGGCTAATCCCAAAACCTTGTTGAAGGGTATTACAACTTTTACAAAAACCACAAATACAACTCTTTATAGCTATGAGAACAGAGCCAAAATGTTTTTAGAGAAAGCCAATAATTGGAATTCATGTGAAGAAATTAAATCCGCAATTCAAACGACAGTAAGGACAGGGATCACTGGCAAAGCGGCAAGAGGAAAGAAGCGCATCATGGCTGAAAAATTAAAAGGATCAACTGTGGAACATGTGATTGAGAGAATGAAAACTACCCTCCGACGCGGTGAGAAGCCATTAGGAGAAAGCAGAAAAAGGCTGTATGATTCAGTTTACGAAGTTTTGAAAGAATTTTTTTCCGATGAATTGGATAGGCGAAAGGTAAGTGGGGCAAAGAACAGTGTTCCTGCATTATTAGGTATAACCAGACAACATTTACAAAACTTCAAAAACTGGTATTATAAAACATATAAACATAAAGCCGAAACACGATCGACGTATCTGGGAGTCATCGCTGCGATATTTAGATATGCTGCTGATGAATTGGAGCTGATTCCATTCTCGCCAATTCCCAAAGGATTTACCCCTATGGTAAAGAAAAAAGACAGAAATGAACGGCTTATTCTCGAAGAATCAGACATAAAAAAGGTGTATGCATTGCAAGACCAGGGATTAAATTACAAAGAACTGGTGGCGAAATATATCATGATGTTACAGGTTTCAACAGGCATGGCATACTGTGATATCACTTCTCTATCCCGTGGGTATATCAAACGAAACAATATCTCAGGAGACTGGCAAATAAGAAAACCAAGAGCGAAGTCAGGAGAAATATTTACGGTGGTACTTTCTGCGAGGGCAAAGTATGCATATGACAATCTCATTTCTGTGGCAGGAGGGACAGAAACGGTCTTTGACTTGCCAAAGTTGAGAGTTGTCAACAAGCAATATAAAAAGATAGCTTCCTATGCTGAAATTCATCCATTCACCTCGTATACTCTTAGGCACACCTTTGCCGTTCATTTCATGGATTATGGTGGCAAGATGGAAGATTTAGCAGATATTCTTGGTCATGCCAGTTTAGAATCTACCCGTATCTATGGAAAGATCTCAGAAAGCCGTAGGAGTCAAACTATGAGGAAAATAACAGCTGAAAGCCTAATCCATCAATTATAATTGTATTTACAACACCAAAGCAAGGTGACCGACAGCCTATCTCTTTACCACAAGATCTTACCCACTGCGGCCCCTCATAATAACATTTTCTTCGGCAATACTCTTCACAATCTCATTCACATCAGCGTTGGAAAACTTATTTGGCAATCTTTTAGCCCTATGGTTACAAGCCATAAGTGTGGGTAGTATTAATAGAATTAACAGTCTGGATCTCCACATAAAAATTAGTTTAGCGCCTGTGTAATGATCGCGGCATGAGATGGCGGCAGGGAGTGTAACCAGTCCTGATGTGCTTTTTCTTTTTCCTCTTTTGAAATGCCAGCTTTCATCATTTCAAATATTGGCGGCTTTTCATATGGGGTCAGATTGACATATTCAACCCTATTCTCTTTAATGAAGACATGTGTTTCAACCACATTTTCCTTTCCTGTAAGAACCAGTTCATTTTCACCTTTCCACTTTCCCTTTTGGAAAAACATTTTGAAATAATAGAGATCTACTGTACCACTCTGATAAATCAAAATTTTATTTGATTCTTTTCCCTGGTATTCAACCACAACAAAATAAAGGAACCTGTCCATCAAGGGTTCAACAACAATCCATGCAATCAAATCCTTGTTTCGGGGGCTGACAAACTTTTTAATATTAAATTGAAATGAAAAATCATTCAGCAAAATCTTACTACGAATCTCTTCCAGCTTCGATTTGTTGTACTTCCCATCATGATCTGCAATTCGGTTCAATGCAGCATGTATCACATCAAGACGGTATCGGTTCTTCTCCCCAACAGACCTGGCTTCAAAATCTTCTGGGGCTGGATAACGAATGTTGATATGGATTTTATTACCAGGCCCCTTTATAATGATCTCATCGGGCTTGGTGCCTTCACCAATCTGGTTAATTTTCACTTGATAAAAGTCTTGCCCAAATTCATAAAGCAGTTTTGCATAAATCAAATTGATCGCTCCAGCCTCTGCACCACCTACACCATATGGTACAATTGATATTAATCGGAATCCTTTTATTGGCATATGGTAAAAAATGAAGTTGAAATAATTATTCGTGGGACTGCTGCCGTCTCATTCTGGTCTTCACCAGTGATAATCCCAAACAAGCTCCCAGCACTGCCATCAAACCGTTGTAACACTACCCTGGAACTGTTGTCCTTTCAACTCGAACCCTAACCAGGTCCGAATCACAACAACACCTATTACAGCAAGGCAAAGTCCAAACAGGATAGCCAGGGATCTTTTATTTCGCTCGGGAGCGAGCAAAGAGCCAAAGAAAACAAAACCAGCGGCATTAATCACTGGTACCAGCATCACTTTAACCAGGTTATTGGGTGGGAAAAACAAAAACACGGTATAAAACAGGATTGTACGGATTAAAACTGAGGCAATAATGGCCCCTAAAAATGCACCTGGAACAACCGCAGACCATCGCAACCAATAAACCATTCCCTTATTCATAGGACAAATAACTCCCAATAAGTTTAAAATTACAAATGATTAATACGGCATCTCATTCCAAGTCTGATCAAGCAGCAGCCTACCTGTCTTCTTTTTGTTAGTGCCACCCCACTGCTTGAAGAAGAACTTCACACCAGATGTTTGACACTGATCCAAGATCTCCAGCGCCCACTCTTCTTTCATTGGTCGTGGCTTGCGTCCTGATTCACCACCAACAATCACCCAATCAATGTCTTTCAGGTTCATAGCTGGCAGCGGTCCGATCAAGGGTTCACAAGATAAGAATTTGACCCGCGCACCTGTTCTTCTGAGATCATTTATACGGTGCATTGCCTTGGCATTTTCAACCGACACACCCATCCAGATGTTATGACTCCACCGAAGCTCTGAACTGTATTTAAGGAGCAAATCACTACGTTTTGTGAGCACCTGGAACACATGTTGAGGATTGTCATTCATGACTTCAAAAACCTGTTTGATGAAAGACAGTGGAACATCTTTGTGAAACAGATCACTCATGCTATTCACGAACACCACCTTCGGCGATCGCCAAGAGTATGGGATATGGAGGGCCGAAGGGTGAACCCGTAGCTCGAACCCATCTTTGTACTTCTCTACACCCATGGCATGAAGACGTCTGGACATTACTTCTGCATAACAATATTTACATCCAGCTGAGATTTTATCACAGCCAGTGGTGGGATTCCAGGTCATTTCCGTCCATTCGATTGAGCTTTGAGACATATCGTAAACTTTATCTTTAATCAATTGCCGTTACGGTTCGTAACACCTTATATACTGTTCTTTTTTTTGTCTTATACACATTTTCGTACGTGACCAAAGGTGAATATCCCTCGAAATCCACTTCCTTTCGTTTTTTCATTTCCCGTAGCACTTCAGCTGCATGAGAACCTATGTGCCCCTGGTCATACGCATATTCCAATAAACCAAAATTATCCGTGATCTCTCCGCTTAATATCTTAGACCGAACATTTTGTTTGAATTGCTCGCGCTTGGTTAGTTTATTATCATCGAAAAAGGACATTTGTGGTTTCTTTTTATCCTGGTGGAGATCAAAATCTGCCTCTCCATTTAACTCATTTCTTTTCCATGAGAGGGTTAAAAACTTATCTACTGCCAGCGGGTGAGTGGTTCCAAAAACAATCCCATAAACGTTGGCACCTTTTAGAATTGAAAACGGATACAACCTAAGCTCTGTACCGTTGGGTAGCTTTCTTCGCAGCTGCTCAATGATACTACAATGAATGAAGCGATACCCTTTTTGCTTGGCTTCGTCAAGATCAAAATTAATATGCATACGGAACTCAGGAGTGTTCCCAAAGCGAGCGATATATGATGATGAAACGAAGTACAGAAAATCAGTCTCCCGCATTTTCTCCAGAGCCAGAAGGTATTTGTTTGACAAAAACTTCACCCCATTCTGATCCAGATAAACCAGCGACGGATATTTCTCAATTGTCGGCATCAGTTTGGGTAGCAACTCTTCACAGTCTTCATTAAACAAATGTAACTCTATGGCACTTGCCAAATCCTTATGCTGATCCAGATATTCCTTACAGGCCTTCTGTAATTGCGCAAACTTCTGTTGTAAGCGTTTGTCTGGTTCAAACTCATTTAAGTACACATGTACTTTTACTCCCTTTTGGAAGATAGATCCAAGAAAATGGGTGATCTTCTCTAATATTCTAATCGGACTTCCTGCAACTCCATCCATATCATATCCCGTACCAGCGAAAAAATCGAAGATGCAGATCTTAGGTTTCCCCTGCATCACGAAAGCTGGCATCCATGCTTCTGCATAATCTTCAAATATTTCCAGTTTTGCTATGGTACTTTGATCGAAAGGTTTGTCATGTAGATTTTTTCCTGCCATCTAAATGATTATTTATTAAGTAAAATACTAATAAGTTCTGCTTTTTGCAAATGACTCAGCCTAAATTATTTACCTCATTCAAAAAGTATTGAATTACTCCTTTAACATTCTCCCACATTTCTTCATCTAAACTATACCTTACTGAGGTTCCCACTTCTCGTCCAGTAATTAACCCTGTTTGTTTAATTTGTTTCACCAGCCCTGATGTTGCTGATTGAGATAGTTGAAGATATTCTTGGATCTCACCCAATGAAAGGTCTTCATAAAGTACCAACAAAAGAATTAGTTTAACCCTCCCAGGGTGGCTTAATAACAGGAACAAACGAGAGATGGTTATTTGAGTATCGTTATAAAGCCGCTGATCCCCATGTGTCTTTTTGATAATTCCCATTGTATATTCTCCTTTTCACATAAATAGTCTGGAAATGGAAAAAAGTTAAATAACCAGATATTCCGATGAAGGGTAAATGGGTCAAAATTCAACTGTAGAAATTATTAATTAACACGGACTATATTGATACAGACCGTGGGGGCAGGGCGGCAGTGGGGTACAGAGACGGATACTGGGGGGCTATCGCTGGGGAGTAGTTTCGCCCCTTGCTTCGAAGAAAAAATAATTACGACCTGAAGCAGATCCTTTCTCCAAGGAAACAATCACGTTAAATCCATTGAGCTGCGTTTTCCAACGTTTGTCACCACTACTTGTATAATTCGCTGTATACAACCTAATGAAATCCGATAAAGCTTGCTCGTCAGCTGGTTCAACGATGTACATGTTGCACCTCCCTGTAACCTTGTCAAAGAAATATCGGCGCGTGTTATGATTGCTTCCCTGGTTGCGTATGATCAAAAACGGAGTGCCGTCGCGCAAGCTATCCTGCCCTACCTCTTCTTTCAAGGTTGTGTCTGAAAAAATCTGACTCTTACTCAGGCCAATGTAGTTTTGAGACTTTGCTGATAGAGATAAAAAAATGAGAATAAAAGCAACAAGGATTTTATTCATATGGTTATGATGATACCGTTATTAAATCCTGAACTACTTTCCAAAGGTCCTGGTTGAGAGTATGTACCATTCTTTTACCAAATTTTTCCCTCTGTACCAATCCACACGCCCGCAATATCTTAAGACTTTTGGAGGCATCAGACGCTGGAATTTTCAGCATTCGCGTAAATGAGGAGACCATGGCGCATTTATTCTGATGTAAATAAAGTAGGATCTGTAAACGGGTTGGGTTTGACAAAGCCTTGGCGATCTGGATCGCTACCATTTCCTTTGATATTTCTGTACTTGACATACCCATAAATATTTTCCATATTTGGAAAATATAAAATAAATCAATGGTAGCACGTTTATTTTCTTTGAAGCCTTCCTGTTTTTTTACCAAGAATATCATTCTTTAAGCATGAACTATTTCTTTCATCCAATTTGCATCTCGGCAAATGGTTCGCTCATTCAATCAAAATACATTACCATACCTGAGCACCTCTTTCTTTCGACCCAGAAAAATCCAGTACTGGCTTGCCAAGAGTAATGCTACATCTGAACTTTTCCGTAACTCAGAATACCTGTGTTGAGGAAACACAATTTTAATGATTGAAGGCTTTAAGAGATCATACACAGCCAGATTAACAGCCAGGTTTTCCTGCTGAAACCAGTGTACTTCTTTAGCTAATTCATCCAGGGTTTCACCAGGATGAGAAACAGTATTCACCAGCTCAATGCGTCGGCCTGTTTGTAAGTGCCTGCAATAAACTGTTACAAATATCTCCTCAGCTCTGATTTCATCCGAAAGGGTTAGTTCGAGAAATCGGTTCAATGCCAGTTCCCTGCTCTCAAGAATATTACATAGCGTGAAAAATTCACTGGTGGTCGTTCCTTCACTGGTTTCCAGGAGAACCTCATAATAAATGTTTGGGAATAGTATCAATCTCATGTAATTATGAAATTATCCCCTGAATCCAACAGTTCCAAACAAGCACACACCCCTCAAGTATAAAATCTCCTGGGTTTTGTCCTGCCTTATATGGAATTCCTACGGTTCTGCATCTCATAAACAAATGAAGTACGTACTCTACTTGCTTACAATTTGTGTGATACTATCAAGTTGCCAGTCTATAAAACAGGATATCTCGCAGATGGAGTTTCAGGCGGATGGCTGCTTTGGTGAATGCCCCATCTTTGCAATGACAATTACAGCTGATGGAACTGCAAGCTATGATGCCAAAATTTTCAACAAGCAACATGGGCAATTTAAAACCATCATTAAGAAGGCACAACTGGATAGCTTAAAGATGCTCCTGGACAGAGCCCAATTTTTCAATTTAAAGGATAATTATACAACTCCTTGGACGGACCAATCTACCTATACTATAACGGTCAAACTGAAAGATGGCCGAAGCAAAACCATCGAAGACTATGGCCCAAGTGGCCCTGAAAAGTTGAAACGCGTCTACAGGCTAATCTTTTCTTTGCGGGAATCACATGAGTGGAAATAATAGGGAACTCAACATCAGGTTTTTCTAAAATGGCATCTGGTATACGAGAAAGCTAATCTCAGTATTACCAGGGGGTATAAACGTCGTTGGTGAAACCGAAACGGAATACGGAATAATTAACCAGAAGGTTGAAGTTCTACCAAACATTGTTACCAACTTGCATAACGCAACCCAGCTAACCCGCCACTCCATTGTGGAGATCCTACGCAACTGCAAGAACTCGTAAGCAACGAGCCCAGGAAGCCAAACAAAATAAAAACAACTAACCAAAAAAGTGCTGCGTCCTTTTTGGGAGCAGCTTTATTTTACCAGCCATTATAACCAATATGCCTTGGAATTTCCATGCAGAAATTTGAGGATGCCCGCTGGTTTATTTTCTTTAAACCTGTGATGTGAGGATTGCGTTTTGGATATTTTTGGATTCGCACTACAGATGAGCTTATGTTATTCTGAAAACATAAAAACGCAATCGCATGTCATTGATACTGTTGTTGCAAGATCGTTTTTAAACCTGGTTGCATTTGTGATGTCAGTAGCGTAAATTAGCGTGTTATCGGCAAGCAGATAAAGACCCAAACTTGATAGATTGTTGAATTATGAGCAAAATTCTTTTAGGAGTACTTTCTGGAATTATCATTGGGCTAATTGCAGGACACTTTATTACCACTAAATTTCTTTCCGAACCTATTCCAAAAGGTTATGTGCGTGTGACAGTAAAGAATGAATCAGGACGAAATATCAAATTACTAACCCTTAAACATCGGAGCGGAAGCATAGAAATGGAAGGCTTGGCAAAAAAGGAAGCGGTAAATCTGATTTTTAAAAATGGCGGAGAAAATTCCTATCGTGTTATGGCAATATTAGATGATAATTCAAGAATATATTCAAATGGAGAGTATGTTGAAGCTGGCTATAGAACGGTTGAGACAGTCTTTGCAGACAGTATTAAAATAACCAGTGATACTTACTAAAAATAAAATTGCCAGCCGATAACATGTGTTTTAAGCAATATGGGCATTTGAAAATGTTTTCAACCCATTATCTTTAATCATAAACAGAACATAGGCCAAGCAGAGGTTTTTCAAATATCCATGCTGCTTAAAGCCCTTCTGCGTTGTGCGTCATGCAAATGAGCTAACCTTATGAGAGTAAACAAAGCATTTTTTTGGACATTTAGCCTTGCTATTTCATTATTGAGTTGTTATTTGTTCCATAAGTCTTCTATTCAACTTTATAGCGACGGAGACTACATACGGTCATTGCAGCTTTCACCCGACGCAGATACACCCTCACTTGCTATTGCAGGAACGTTGATATTAACTTTTGCAGCGACAGTTGGGCATTTGCTTCTCCTTGTAACCTTTATAATTATAGCCTTTCTGAAGGGAAAAGAAATCACTATTAACAAGACTGACTTGTTCTTAAATTTTAAGAAAGTGAGATTTGTAAACACCATTTTACAACTGCTCACTTATCTGCTGACTGCCTATTGGTTATGGAACTTTGTTGAAACTACACAAGTGAAGTTCTTCGGAAGTCTGTTGTGGTTCACAATTGTTGCAATTCTTGTGACTTGGACATACATGCTGTGGATTATAAATTTAGTAAGGAGAAATCCTTTGTCGCAGCACGAACGCACAACAGAGGCTTTCTAAAAGTTGGGCTGAAGTGCTAAATCCAATAACAAATATTTATTTTACACCTGTACAAAGGTTAAGCTGAAGAAAAAGGAATGCCCAACCTTCAGTAAGCCTTTGAACGTTAGCGGTGATTTTATGAGTCTTCAAGATTTAGCAATTAAAGCTTTAGAAGCTGTCTCAAAAGAGTTAGACCCTCTGGTTAAGAACTATGGCTTTGACGTTAAACTACGAAGTTCAGACGCTCAGGTTTACACGGAAGTTATGGGTTATGAGAAAGGCAGATACGAAATTCAAATTACCGCCTGTATGCATCCCCACGATTATCCTAACGAGCTTTTGGTACGGTACATAGAAAAAGAGCCAGGCAACTGGAAATATGCAAGCTTAGAAGAACTTCTGAAGCTATGGAAAGATGGCTCAAAAGTGACAAACTCTGTGTTCCCAATTACAACACCTGACCAACTGGACGAAAGTTGCAAGCGATTGGTAAAGGTGATGGAAATTATCCTTTCCAATAAATTATATAAGTTGATACCTCAAACCACCGCTAACATTAGTTCCTATGTAAAGAGATAGCTGGTTGTTCTCATAAAGTTACGTTGACTTTCAAGGGTTTTCCAAATATTCTCTTGTTGCTGGCTTTCGTTGCTGCACAGTAGTATTCCATACAGCTGATAATACCATTAATCCGTTTCCCGTTTGATTACTTTCTCTCTCAGCTGTTACTTAATTTATGATCTTACTACCTTTGTCTCAGCATCCTATAAGCAGTCGGCCTTAGGGTCGCTGCATGCATTTGTAAAGAAAAGGAAGTGGCGCTGTATGCTTTGCGAACATTCAGGCTTTCTCTTGCAATCCAGCAACAGGAACGCTACCTTAGATCTCAATAAGGGCTATGGGTCAGGAACACGGATGTCCTGTGCAGTGGCAAGCATTTAATCCGTTGTGGGGCATTTGCATGGTCAATCGTTTAAAATCATGGAGAATATACAGATGGTTTTATCAGGTGCCTTGCTTGATAACAAAATAGAAAGCTTAAAACAAGTAAAAGTGGACTCAACCAATTGGGAAGTATTCTACGTAGACACTTTGACTAATGAAAAATGGGTCAAGCAATATCCTTTTTCGGAGTTGCATGGTGGAGGTTCGCCAATTCTAAAACTAATAGAAAAGTTTCCTTGGGAGTAAACTTTATGCTGACGGAACAGGAAATTCCACCACTGCAAAAATACCCGATACGTTATGCGGCATTCATAGCAGAAACGGACTTTTAATGAAAAACATTTTAATTATTATTTTTATTACGGTTTTGCTTACCTCCTGCACAGACAAAAGGAAGGCTTTAGGCAAAACCCTTTACCATAAGGTCCTCAATTTTCAGAGACTGCATAGACGCTTGCCAAACAACCTCTCTGAAATCGGTATAGAAGAAAAAATGGAAGGACCCATATATTACAATAAGCAGACTGATTCAACTTTCATTATCTACTACGGCGGTGTTTTGGGCGAATCTGTAATTTTTGACCCTAAAACAGAAACCTGGGAGTTGCATGCAAGCGTAAAGAAATCACCATAATTATGAAAGTTGTTATTATAATCGGACTAATTACAATTATTGTTGGAATTGTTTGTTGCAAAACGAAATCAAAGGAAGAAACTGACAAAGAAATATTTGAAGAAGTTCTCAACGATCCACGAGTAAATTCAAAAGACGTTGGCCAACGCGAAGGCATAAAGTATTTTCAGGTTATGAAGAACGGCAAAACAGGTTTTCGTGACCTTGACGGCAATATTGTAATCGAGCCAATCTACGATAACGCTGAAATGTTTTCCGAAGGATTTGCAACAGTTCAAATCGGCAACAAATATGGACTGATTGACGAAACAGGCAGGTACGTGTTGCAATTGCGAGATATGGAATATTTAGGGAGTGTTCATAATGGACTTGCAAGTTTTAGGGGAAATGATAAATATGGCTTTATGGACAGCAAGGGAGAAGTAAAAATAAAACCTGCATTCGATTGGGCTGGAGATTTTTCAGAAGGACTTTGCGTGGTTCGAAATGATAATGGGAAAATTGGAAGTGGAAAATATGGTTACACTGACACAACTGGAAAACTGGTTGTCGATTTCAAATTTGAATATGCTGAACCTTTTCAAAATGGAAGAGCAAAGTTCAAGAGTGATAGCCTCTGGGGAGCGATTGACAAGACAGGCAAAATAATTGAACAACCAATACATCAATACAGTTCAGGATGGTAAGCCAAAGAATGCCAGGATCGCATCTAACTTACACATTTCTCCTGTCAGTTATCCTATTAATAGGGTGCATGGAAAAGAACTCTGAAGACCCTCAGGAGGCTTACCGACTCTGGTCATATGAAAAGCCGCCAAAAGGTATAAATGTAATCCGTGGCAAATACTGGCAATCATCCCAATTTACAAAGGAATACATAGTGTATTTGGAACTAAATGCTCCAACTTATTGGAGAAAAGAGTTCATACGGCGGAATAACCTGATCCCAAATACTATACCTGTGCAGCTGCCAGGTGAAGCACCATCATGGTTTCAACCCAGTAAAGGATATAAAGTCTGGGTGCCATCAGACTTTAGTCAAGGTTCTAAGTATTATGAGGACACAACCAGCGGTCACATGTTTTTTTATGAGATTCAGTTGTGATAGTTCTTCCGTTAATTCGCCAAACACCTGTATTTGTAAAATGGCTGCACCAGTACTATCTTTCTGCTCTAAATTACCCATTAACGGTATCGGTATAATGTAGCAGCAGAAATCCTGACTGCTACCTCTTCACAAATACATTAACGGTTGTGCGCAACCTGAAACTTTGAAAAATGGAAGCTTCACTTATAATTAAATTATTATTTTGGACAACGATGCTTGTACTCACTTTTTATCATTTTTTTTACAGGTATTACATAAAAAGAGAAAGGTTTAGAAAGCTGCGAAAAACAGGACGAAGAGCAATAGCCACAATTGTCGAAATACTTCAAGAAAAGGACTTAGATGGACTGACGCTTAACTTTCCAACATATGAGTTTACGGACGACCTGGGGCAAATGATCAGAGTTACTGATACTGTTGGAGAAAGCGAGTTAAGCCGAAGCTGTAAAGTCGGACAACAAGTTTCAATTTATTTTAACAGCAATCCACAAGACTTCGTTGTTGAAAATTATCGGCCGTGGGAGGTTTTCCTAATTCCTTTCGGACTTGCCATTACTGCTATTATCGTTTATGAATTTTATATCACATTCCTGAGATTCTAAAACAACGTATAACTTGTTTGTCTATGGCGGATGAACATAAACAAATCTTTTCTATAAACTAAGCCTCTATAGCTGCCAACATTGGTGTAACTTGTCATAGCGGCTCAGTACCAGTAACAACCTATGAAATGAATGTTCAACGCCCTACCTTTATCCCAACAAAGGTAACCAGGACTGCGGCCACAGGCAGAAATACCTAAAACGTTATAGGCAACCATATGCGATTTTCTCTATTACCCCTATTGCTATTAATAACATCTTTTATTCAAGGCCAATCCACTTATGAGGGGTTTATAAACGAAACCTCCCCTTTGTATGTTCAGGTAAAGCCCTTCAGATTGGCAGAAATGCCGCTCCCCTTTATCTCGTTTCCTGTTACAAAGGACAAATTAAAAGAAGAATTAAAATCACATTTGCCAGATTCCACTCTACAAACGATGATAGAAAATATGGCCAAGAATTCGGTTTCCAATCTGTGGGATGAAAGTTTGCTAAATGATTTGCAGCTGGTGAACAAGATTCAAATTGATACATTGATTGGCTCGGTAATCATCGTTCGTAATAACGAGAGTAAAAGCGCCTACAGAAAAAAAGTAAAGTTGCTTGAAGGCAAACGTGGTATAGTGTACTTCCTCTCTCATCCTGTTTTTGACAACAGTGGAAAGTTTGCAATAATGCGAGTAAAAATGGCATGTGGGAATGGGTGCGGAGAACACTATTATATTCTTTTTAAGAAGGACAAAGACAAGTGGATAAAAGTCACAGAGGTCTACCGTTTGATGAGCTAATTTCCGCTACTAACTGCGGCTTGCTGCAATACAATCTGATGAATAAAACTTCAGCAATAAATCGCTATTTTGCTACACAATAAAGGCTAAGCTGAGGGAACATGAAATGCATGTACAGTCAGCTAACTGAAAAACATTGTAGGTTTTTCCAACCATGAAAAAACTTTTAACCGCAATTATCGTAATAGGACTTACCGCCTGTAAGCAGCCACCATCTAAGGATGAGAGAAAAACCATGGATTTTGGTGCTTTCACTATTGAGACACCGAAATCTTGGAAAAAAATCAAAGCCGATGGGATTGACAGCTATGTAGGTAGAATCGCCCTTGACTCAAGTGATACAATGCATTTTGATCTTGGTTGGTATTCTAATACCCTGACTGAAGATCAACCGTTGATTGTAGAACGTTCAATGCTTCAGTATTCCCAGCTCCCTACCGACACTTCTGAACTAATAATAGTTGAGAAACTAAAGGGCATTGATTTGGATAGATACAAAAAGCAAAATGTTTCATGGGAGACAATAGATGGACGAAACGCCAAAATTGTTTATCCAAGAAGGTCTGGCAGAGGGACAACAGGCATTTACATTGACAGTTTGTGGGTCTCGGGTGGAGGCATTGACCGCTTCAACTTGTACGGGATTAACCTAAAAACTAAAAATGAGGAAAAGGTCTTGCAAACTTTACGGACACTAAAGTTCCGAAAGAACTAATACTTCATACAATAGCAGCTTACAAAAGCAGGACTAAATCCTCTACCTTATAAGCAACCTTTACTACATTATTTACATTAACACATAATTAAAGTTTAAAATTTCTTCAATTATTTTTTGAGGATAATTTCACACTCCTTATATACAAAACATTTTATATGATGAAATATTTACTTTTTATTTCGGCTGCTTTATTATTCAAACAATCACACGCTCAAATCACTAAAAATAATTGGTTAGTTGGAGGGTCAGGAGTATTTTCCTCAATAACATACAATAGTGGTGCTGGTGGTGGTGGACAAAGAATTACCAATATACAATTGTCTCCAAATATTGGATATTTTTTTGTGGATAAATTCACCACAGGCTTAAGAACGAGTATTGGAATTACACGCAGCAAAATATTAAATACTCCATACTATAATCTTGGAAAAGGTATTACTTATGGCGGAGGGCCATTTCTTAGGTATTATTTTTTGCCTACTGGTAGTCCTTTTAATATTCTTATTGATGGGAATTACCAATATAGTATTTCAAAAGGTGGTGGCATATCTACAAGTACCCCAGAACCTGTGGATGTCCCTTTGACAAAATATGAGATGAATACCTTTTCTGTAGCCGCTGGACCTGTATTGTATTTTAATTCGAGTGTTGGCCTGGAATTTTTGATAGGATATTCAACAACCAAATACTTACATTATGAAGGAAGAAACAATACCATTCAAGCTGGAATAGGATTGCAGGTTCATTTGGAAAAAGATAAATAAGAACAGGTTTGCTTACAACACCGAATCACAGCCTGTAACTTCCATGTGGAGTCATATGGGCTAACGAACAAAGGCTAAACTATGGTTTCAATTTAGCTGTTATCTTTACCCCCAACTGACAGAACAGTGAATATGACCAGTGTATAAATACCCATTCTGTTTAAACAACGCGAAAGCCATTATTGTGCAGATAAAACTTATTGTGACACTTTTTCTTTTTCTTTCATGCCAACATCAAGATAAAGTCCCTTCCAAACCAGAAATTAAACAGGAAGCAATAACTGCGTTTTAAAAACAGGCTGGTATCTTGTGGATTATTATCAAAAGGGCTGCGAACGAATGATGGTAGATGATACATCTGCATATTACTTGCGGCCAGCTCCATTAATAACGTCAGCCAATGTAACAGCGATTAACGACATGAAGTTCATGGACGAAACTCCTGGTTTTTTATTAAGTTTTGACACTGCTGGAACAAAGCAATGGGAAAAGGTGACTGGCAACCATGTGGGAGACTTTTTTGGCTTTGTTCTCAACGACACTTTACTTGTTGTAGGTTTAAACACGGCTAAAATATCGACAGGCAAAGCTTTTTTCCCTTTGGCTAATCGTTCGAATGAAGAACGGCAGCGAATCAAAAATGCTATTTTGGCAAAATAACGTCAATGTACACCGATTCAGTTTATCTCAGAGTTTCCTGGCTTCAAAACCTGTTCCCTGTCTTGTATAAGTTTGCGAACTACATAAAATCTATAAATCTATTATTTACTCATACGCTGAGAGCTTCTTACATATTTTAAGAACCAGACCCCTTTCAGGCTGTTTTACGGGCCTGGTTAGTAACAACACCCCTTATTACATTTCCTCTTCAAGGTCCAAATCATAATAAAAAAATCGCTGTATTCACTCATTGAAGTTTCTTGTTGCTGCACTTTGGCATGTGTGCGGATTTCCCATGCGATTTCAGACATTTTTCTATCCGTTTTCTTCATTAAAAGATTTTGATAGATATAATCATCCAAATATGGCAGCAATTCATCCTTCCAAGGTTTGGTTGAGGGATAATCATTCATACTTAGAATGATATTTCTTCTTATATCTATGGTTTCATATCCTTTTGTCATTCTCCCATCTTGTTCAGAATCTTTTGTCCAGGCATCAAGTTTTTCAAATGCTTGTTCCCTGGTTAAGGCACCTGAGTCTGTGGAGGATGTTTCAATTATGGGTTGATTTCCATTTGTAATTGGTTCCTCCTGCTGTAAGGGTATAATTATAAGTGTAGTAGTTATTGTATTATTCTCTGATCCATGACCTGAGATCTTTTCATCGTCTGGAACCATGTTAGGTGGTTGTTGAATTGATGCTCCTGTAGATTCCTTACCATACAACTGTTGGTTGATCTTCTTGTTGGCTGCATCATATTCCTCGTCAACATTGATCAAAATTTCAATCATTTTGCCATACTCGGATCTTGCAAATGTCTCCTGAGTGGCTTGCCATACCTTTTCTTCATATTCGGGGGTGAGTTTAAACTTTGATGCTGAGCCTTTTCGGAATGTAGAATGTTTTCTGGTTTTTAATATGATTCCATGCTCCTTTAATTTGTTTAAAATGAGGCTGACCATAGGACCATCTTCACAAATTCGTTTTTTTAATACAGAGGCGCTCAATCCATAACCTTTCGTGAGGTGGTAATCACTTAATTTATTTCTGGCCTCCCTGGTTAAAGTGTGTATGATGTAAATATACTTTGGGTACATTAACTTTAAATTCTTAACTTTTGGTATAACCTTTTTAGGTTTTCCTGTTTTGGTCATACCCTGTGGCTGAAAATCTACTGTGTGGGTTTCATTGATAATCTTCCAAATAATTTCTGAGGTATTTGGCAGAACATAAAGTTTTTTTGATAGATCATTCATAATTTAATTGAATTTTAATTGTTTGATTTTTGGATGCTTTTAAATTTTCTACAAGAGTAAGAAACGGTCATTCAACCAACAAGCTTTCAGCATTGAAATATTGAAGCAATAATTAACAATTTCAAACCATTATCCTGGTAATAAAAACCTTGTTGGTATTGAGTTTCGTTGAAATGAAGTGCTGCTTCAAATCCTCGGTTTGGAATCAAAATTGGTGAAGTGACTGGTTGCTCAGCGCTGATGTATTTACTTTAAAATTATAGGAAGAAAAGTTGAGAAGTTTAAAAAGATACCTGATGTATTGTGTTAGGTATTACCAACTGAAAGGAAATAAATATTGAAATAGTAAAAAATACCTGATAGAATTGGTGATATTGAATATTAAGTATCAAGTTAAGCTTCGCTGGTTGAGTCATAGCTTCATTCCCTCCACTGGGAAGCCCACCAAAGTGGGGCTTCCAAGGATTTTAAAAGTACTGTTTCAATACCAGGTTTCTTTTATTGAAAAAACATACCTGATATTTAAGAATAGATATCAAGTCTTTTTTGAACCATCGGGTCCCCGCTTTTGAGGCGGGTCCCTGGAGAAAATAAAAACAAAAGTGATTTGACGAATATATCAGGTCTGTTTTGAGCAATGTAAATGGACCTGATGTTAAAATAATGCGCTACACTGAATTGGATTATTCCTCATTCAAGTCAATTGCATTAGCTTCAAACTTGCCAGAATTTACATCATCCTCAAATTTTTCCTCATTGTATTCAAGAATGTCCTTTATAATCTTAAACTTATCGTAATTATAATTTATTTCCAGAATTGTATCTTCAAAAATTCTTTCAACAATAGCTTTGCCTTTGCAATTTTCATGATCCATCAACAGATAACGAAAATTTTCATGGTATAAGCAATAACCTTTCTGGTATAAATCGAAAAAGTTATTAACGGTGTAATTATCAATTTCACTCTTTTTAAAAGATGCGTAATCTTCTTGGCTCAGAAAAATAACAAGGTCCATATAGGGAAAACTTAATTTAAAATGTTGGTGAATGTCAAAACAATTGTTACATAATGTATGTTGTTCGACCAGTTCAACACCATGTATGTTATTGTAAATAGTACTTGGAAGCTCGACAGTTTGTTTGATTTTAATTACCCTTTTTTCCATAATTTTTGTTTTTTAAATGTCTGACTTAGTTAATCTGCGATTGTTAATTCTTTGAAATACAACCACTAAAGTTCCTTTGTTTTGCAAATTTTCATAATCCGAATTATATATCCAATTATTTTGTTATCAATAAATTACGTATATTTGAAATAAATAATTTATTAACTAAATTTAGTTACTAAATAACTTCTTAGATCTCATTCCAAATCGATCAGATTGCTTAATGCAACAATTGGCAGTGTAACAGGAACAGTAAGCTTTCAAAATGTAGGGGAACTTATAAGTATAGCAACAGTATCTTCCAATGAATGCGAGGAGCAGAAAATACAACATTGGATGTAAAGGCTCTTCCCAATCCGTACAATGGATATTTTACCGTGTTCACATAAAGCGTAGGAGATCAAAGCTTCAGTTGAGGGTTATGGGAGACAGTGTAAACTTCTGGACTTTTTACAATTTAATCAATAAAAAAGAGGCCCAGCCGCTAACATAAGTTGCTACATAATGAGCATATGAAAATGTCCTGAGTTCTTTATCTTTATTCAACAACGGGATCGAAGCCGAAGCACCAATTTTTTAAATATCGATGCTGACTGCAAGTCCTTTCACGTTAGTCTACGTTTAAACAGCACTGTTTTACCCATATGAATGATTTCGAAAGAGTATTTTATCATGAACTTGGCCACTTCACAGCTCGTGAACTGAATGCCAAATACTATAAAGGAGCACCTACTAAATCTTTTGAAATATTTTTACATGATTCTCAATTGGGGCTATACTGTGGAGAATTAAAAGTTGACAAAAGCAACCACCCTGATGAAGGTGAAGCACCTAAATCTGATAATTTGGCTACATATTTAGCCTCCTCATCATACGGGTGCTTTTTTCAATCTCTTCACCTTGATCAATCTTTAAATGACTGCTTTAATCGAAATGGACAGGATGATTATGTTAAATGGATGAGCTCACTAACAGCAAATAAGCTTTCCCACTTAAAGGCGGAATTCGTTGATATCGAAAAGAAATATTTCGAATCATTGAAATGCGATCCTTCAATAACTGAAATCTTGAAAATAAACCAACGGGAATTTTTAAGCAAACCATCACCCGAAGCCCAAAATTTTTACGCGGACATTAAAACACTTAGGGAAACACTTGAACCCCTCATAGACCAGCATTACACCAGCTATCAAAAGTTAATTAAACAATATCAGCAATTAATTGACGCTGAATTACGAAAGGCAAGCGATTAACATCAGCTTGCAACAAAAAAATCTATAATTGATGACATGTTTGAAAAGACTTAGGATGACATCAATTAAATCGGGAAAAAAGTGTATCTGAGGACTACCTTTCATCCAATTGATTGTAATGGGTATTCATACAAGAATGATATCTATCAGCTGGGTCAAGTCTTAAAGTTTAAGTTCATCTCATTTTCCAAGGACCTTGTTAAATAGTTCTTTGTGGATTAATTTAATTTTCTTCTTTTATGTATGTAGTAGGGCATAACCAACCCATTTTGTACTTTGGCTCCATGGCAAAAGAATATTTTCCACCTTATAAAATTGAGAGGTTGATAACCGACCATGAACAATACTTCAGCCAATTTGGTTGGTATGAACCTTTTATCCATCAATTATGGCAAGGGTTCCAAAAAGAAAGAGGTGAAAAAGCTAAAGTTCCTGATATGGCCTGGATGTTATTCCAACAAATTGTAATCATTATTGGTAAAAAGTTTGGAACAATACCAGAGGAGATGTACACAAAATTGATGTTTGAAGCATACCAGGAAATGTGGATGTTCATGAACCGTTCAGCCCCCAAACGGAATATGAACCATATCAAAAAGTTGAAGCATGAATATGAATTAAAATACTGGAAGCTAACCCAACCCACCAAGGATGTAAAAATACTTGGTATCGGTTGCTGCAATTTTTGCGATGGTTTATATGAATTAGTAATGACACTGGATGAAGCACTCCTCAAACAACCATTAGCATCTGAGCAGTGCAAATGTAAATGGACGTGTAATTGTGGTTACTTTTTAGTTTAAACCCTATACAATGACCTGGGTAGCTGTGCTTACAGCTTGTGATCGGGAACATATGAATTAAATTCATCTCCAGGTTCTCCAGGTTCTTATCCTGAACAGTTTGGATAAGGCCTCTCATTCCTGTATAGACCTATTCTTTACCCCTGGTTTCTGTCCACTATTCTTTGGCTTCCCTGCCTCGAAGGATGCCTTTGTTTTGGCAATTTATCTGCCTCTGTTTAGTCCTTATTTTTTACTACAGTTAGCATCGACAGATATGAGAATTGAATGATATTCTAAATATTTATTATATTAGGGTCTTAATCAAAATTTAACTGAAAATGACCTTCGTCGTAGTTTTTGTAGTATTTATTATAATTCTGGCAATCATAGGTGGTAAGAAAACACCCAGTGCTCATTCCCAAATAGCTGAAAAGAATGAAAGATTTTATGACGCAACCATCAACAGTTTAAATGAACCAGGACAAAGTGCATTAAGGAATTTGAAAGAAGTATGGAATGATAACATTGCATTGGATAGGGATGGATTAATGACCAAATTAAATATCCCTGACTGGGTGGATTATAAAGACTTTGATGCTGTAAAAAACTACCTGGGTATTAATGGAAATGAAAAGGCTGAGGATATTTTCACCACATTCTTATTAGATATCACTCAGCGTCATTCACTTCAGTATAAACCCTTGCATAAAACACATAAAGCCGAAGCATTTTCTCAATATAAAATCAACATAAATGAAACTGAGACTTTGTACCATTGGATACGTGGTTGTGAGTTATTTGAGGAAAAGGTTGTAAGAAGGAATATTAATTATTCTGGTTACCAGTGGAACAATAATGGCCTAAAAAGTGGACGGTTATCTTATTCATCTGAAGTTATTAAGGATTTCATCCAACAAGATAATGGTTGGTTGTACTTCACCAACAAACGCATTATTTATGCTGGAAGACGTAACAACATTAACCGTTCATTTCCATATGACAAGATTCTGAACTTCAAATTATACCAGGATGGAATTTTATTAGGTATGGATAACGGTAAACTACCCCTTTTGAAATTTGATATGAATGACAACTCCGATTATGATAACCCCAACAATGCATTTGTAACCAATGATGGAATGAATCAATTTGTTAGGGTTGTTTCCAGAATATTAAACAATACTCAAAACGATGATTTAACAACAACTGCACAACTTTACTCCTAAATCCAACACCTTCGCTCTGTGGTATCCCCTGGTAAATAAAACGGTGGTTTAGGTTAACTATACCCTGAAAGTTTGGAAGTGTTGGTTTTTGCGGCCACCTTTAGTAAAGAAACTCGGTTAACTAATCAATGTAAAGTTAACATAGCAAGAATTGGGTTTCTTAACGATTAAATCTATTCAAACTATGCTTATTGGGTACTCTCGTATCAGCACGGGCGATCAATGTGATTTTCTCCAACAGGATTCGCTGAATGCAATAGGATGCGAAAAAATATTTACTGATAAAATCTCAGGCACGATAGCTGAACGACCAGGACTTACAAAGTTAAAAGAGCAGTTGCGTCGAGGTGATACTCTGGTTATTTGGCGTTTAGACCGCCTCGCAAGGTCGCTGAAGGATCTATTGGAATGGGGAGCTTACCTGGATAAGAATGGAATTGCATTAAAAAGCATCCAAGAGAACATCGATACGTCTACACCAACTGGTAGACTGGTATTTCACATATTTGGTGCGCTGGCAGAATTTGAAAGGAGTTTGATCGTGGAGCGTACACGTGCAGGATTGGCGTCTGCGAGGGCCAGGGGAAGATTGGGTGGACGACCAAGATCATTAAACAAAGACAAACGTCAATTGGTAGTTGACCTATACAATGAGAAAAAATTAACTGTGGATAAAATTTGTTCAATGATGTCGATTACGAAGCCTACGCTATATAAGTATGTAAAAGCAATAACTTTTTCACATGGAGATAACTCTAACATGTCAGTATGATTGAACTTTTTAAAATTCAATAAAGCCCAAATCTCCTGAAAAATGTTGCTACATACAAGATTTCACTAATTTAATTATTGGATGTTTATATGCGAAAAGATTTCTGGGCTGGTAAATCCATGCCTTAAGCTCCAAAGGCGCGGTACCTAATATGAACATAAGTGGTTCAGGTAATTGGCATTCTGGATTGGAAGAAATGTTTCTTAATGTTTTTTTATCAAGTTCACTTAAATAAGACTTATTGTTCGGATGTGTGTGCCAGTCACCTAAATATGTATGTATACGACCGCTATCATTATAAACCCTCGCCATCTCCTTCTCATGAAATTCATTATCGGGATTAAATGTGTAAAGTTCATGTCGCGCCTTTGAGCCTGGGCCAATAATATCTGTAACCCAATATTGATCGGTTTTATTATAACCCATTATGATACCACCAGTTTCTTTGGGCGCCCACTTAATGCATTCTTCTAAAATATATAAGTAGTGTCTGTATTCGAGAAATATTGTTTTGTTAGTGATAACCATTATATGGACAATTAGGATTAATGTTCAAAGGTTGAGTCGTCCACTGTGGAGCAATAGCCAGACGATGGTCGTCCTTTAACTTTAAAACTGCCCAATCCCAATCAAAATCTGGATAACCATTTTCTCCTCTACATAAAGTACTGACGGCAAGTCTAACCCCAGCAAGTACAATATTCTGAAGGTCAAAACCTGCACCAGTAAAAGTCATATCGCTACAACCTGGTGGTTGTATTTCACCATTATCATCACTTGGTGGTACTAAATTCTCGGGATCTGACTTTTGCCATTCTTTCATACAGGACCAACAACCAGTCAAGCCTGGAATATACCGCATTATAACACCACCTAATGCTCCAGGAGTTGTATACATGGAAAGATATGGAATGCCTAATTGGTAAGACTGCCGCGATAGAAAGTTATTAACCCCTTCCTCTGCGGTTGCGTCTATTATCATATCAACGTCAGAAAGAAAGTCTTCTAATATTTGCCATTCAGATCGTGATTCATATGGTGAAATATTTCGACCTTCGATCCGCAAGTCGCCAATCCGCCAAGATTCAATTCTTACAGCGGTAAAAGGATAATTTTCTTGAATAAATTTTTTTAAAACTGAAGTTTTGGGTAAGCCAGCGGCTGTTAGGCCAAGAGGCCATCGAACAGTAGTAGGAGGATCGATTGTGTCGAAGTCCATTAATCGCAGCTCTTTAATTCCGCTACGCGCTAACTCTATCGTGGTAAAGCTCCCTAATGCCCCAAGTCCAAAGACTGCAACAGATTTAGTATTTAATGGGATTAGTTTAGGGACGCGGTCCTTTGTTGCCTCTTTACTTATATAAGATGCTTTAGCCAAAAACGCAACTTCACGTTTCTTCATTCCATCCTGCGGTGTCATTGCTCCTCTCACTAAAAAGATCCAACTTGTCCCTTCTTCACCTTTGATCGTCTCATCGGGAAAATTAATACCAATTACGTTATAATAAGTTCCAGCGCGGAACGAAAGTTTGGATGTGCCTTCAAGAACCTTGGCTTGTACGCCAAGCCCCTTTTTTAACCAATCATAGACTAAAGTACCGTTTCCTGTTTTGTCATCATTCCCGATGGGTGGACGCTGAGATGACCTTATAAGAACGCCGCTCAGATTTTTTGGGAAATAGAGAGCAAGTGCTTTGGGAAGAGTGGAAATATTGTTTTGCCCCTTTATGTGTACAGCTTTTACGGCAATTCGCGCAGGCATAGGGGCATCTTCAGGAAACCCAAATTCAGCTTTTCCAATTACTTCAAAATCATTATAAACCTTTTGAACACCGATCTCAGTTGGATCAAAAAGTACACTTATATTATGCCAATAGAAATAATAATCCGATGCTGGCTCTGCCTGTTCGTCAGGATCATTCTTTACTTCAGCGAAGTCTGTGACACTACCTTTTTTTAAGACAAGCGATAACTGAGTCTTTAATAAATCTGCAATTGTTTGCTCGGGATACCAGAAACGAGTAGATCTCGGTAGTAAACAAAGGTTTTTCCCAAGCAAATGTTGATGACGCGGGAGATCAAGATCATAGGCGTAAACCTGTGGTCTGAACCAGGGATAAGAATCAGGAAAAACAATTATTAGTGTATAATCTCTTGTCTTATCATCGATATCAAAGTTTGGATTTGAACCCTGTATGGTCAACGTCCAACGGATGATTTCACTCTTTTTTCTTAAATCATCGTCTTCAGTAACATCGACGCCTAAATCATTAAACGCAGCTAATTCCCTTTGGTAGTGATTAGGGTACTTAATAAACCATGGAGTCATTATCCAACTTGGCGGTCTTTATCTGGTTTAGGAGGGTTTTTTGGTCCTGGATCGGGTTTATCAGTTGGTTTCCCATGGCCGCCTGAGTTACCTGGTGGATTTCCTGGCTGGTTCGGATTACCGTGTTCTCCTCCTTTACTTTTGTCGTTTTCGTTTGCCATTAATACATTTTTGCAGAAAATTACTACTTTTTTTAGTATTATGCAATATGCTTAGATAACTGTTGAAAACTTGTTGAATAAGTAACTCAAACCATGTATAAAAGCCTTTAATTCTTCCCTTTTATCTTTGGCCACTTTAAGTTTCATTAATGTTACTGGAAATCACAACTACTCATACACCAGCCACCGATCTTGGCTTTTTGTTGAATAAGCACCCCGACCGCTTGCAATCAGTTGAACTTGCAATCGGAAAAGCCCATATATTCTATCCTGAGGCTACTGAATCCGTTTGTACGGCCTGTCTGCTTCTGGATATAAACCCCATTGACTTAGTGCGTACCCGCGGCCAAATGGCGTTTCTCCAGGAACACTATGTCAATGATCGTCCTTATACCAGCAATTCCTTCCTGAGCACCGCGATGGTAAAAGCATTTGGATCAGCCATGAACGGTACTGCGAAAGGAAAGCCAGAGCTGGTGGATACGCCCCTGCCACTAAAGGCCACGGTGTATTCCCTGAGGGCTGATTGCGACGCTTCCTTTATATACAAGTTGTTCGAACCATTGGATTACACTGTGCAAGTCGAAACCCTGCCGCTGGATGATCACTTTCCTTCCTGGGGCACAAGCAAAGCGGTGAATCTTACCTTGGAGAAGACAACCACTGTAAAGGAGGTGCTCTCCCAATTGTACGTGTTCATCCTGGCACTGGACAATGACCGTCACTACTGGATCTCCCAGAGTGATATAGACACACTACTACGCAGGGGCCAGGGATGGCTGGAGCGCCACCCAGAGAAAGAATGGATTACCAAGCGGTTTTTGAAAAACCTGAGAACCTTTACCAGCCAGGCATTACTAAGGCTCGCAGGGGAAGAGGTCCTGTTGGAAGAGGAAACCAAGCCCAAAGTTTGGGTGAGCCTTCACGAACAGCGACTCCAGAAGGCATATGAGTTCATTAAACAAAGCGGGGCTACTACGGTTCTGGATCTTGGCTGCGGCGAGGGTAAACTGATGAAAAAGCTCATTCGGGACTCGCAGTTCAAGCGGATCGTGGGAATGGACGTTTCGTTTTCTGAGCTGCAAAAAGCTAAAGAAAACTTGTTCCTGGATACGGCTTCGCCTTTGATGCGAGAGCGTATCGCACTGTTCCAGGGATCTGTCACTTATAAAGATGAAAGGATGAAGGGATTTGACACCGCCGCCCTGGTGGAAGTCATTGAACACCTGGATGAAGAGCGGCTGCCTTCTATGGAGAAGGTTGTCTTTGGTAATGCCAGTCCAACTACCGTGGTCCTATCCACTCCCAACGCCGAATACAACACGGTATACGAGCGACTGGATGCCGACAGCTTCCGTCACGTAGATCACCGCTTTGAGTGGACCAGAGAACAGTTTAAGCAGTGGTGCGCAAAGGTCTGCGCTCAGTTTAATTATGATGTAACGATCTACCCAGTGGGTGAAGAAGAACCCCAGGTCGGAGCGCCTTCACAAATAGCCGTATTCACAAGAAGTAAAAAATGAAAGAGATCAAATTACCTGAAATAGCTTTGGTGTTGTTGGTAGGTCCCAGCAGTTCTGGAAAATCCACCTTTGCTCGTAAATATTTTGGCGCTACTGAAGTTTTGTCATCTGACAACTGCCGTGCACTGGTGAGTGATAACGAGAACAACCTGGATGCCACCGACGATGCCTTTGAAGTGCTCCAGATGATTGCTGCCAAACGGCTGAAACGAGGAAGGCTTACGATTGTCGACGCCTTAAACCTCAGACGAGAAGACCGTGAAAAAATGGTCCAGCTGGCCAAAGACAACTATGCCCTGGCTGCCGCCATTGTGATCGAAACAGCGATACGATCTCTGTTTGACCGACACGCTACCCGCACGGACCGCAACTTTGGAAGAACGGTGCTGGAAAAGCAGTTCGATGATTTTAAACGATCCATGCGTTCTATAGAGAAGGAAGGCTTCAGCTACGTATACTACCTTAACCCTGAAGAAGAGGTCACGATCACTCGACAAAAGCTCTGGAACAACAAAAAAGAAGAACACGGGCCATTTGATATAATCGGTGACGTGCACGGGTGCTTTGACGAGCTCCAGGATTTGCTTAAAAATTTGGGCTACCAGGTAATATCTTCAGATAGTCACTATACGGTGACGCATTCTGAAAGACGAAAGGTGATCTTCCTGGGCGATCTTACTGATCGCGGCCCCAAATCACCTGAGGTGCTGAGGCTGGTGATGGATATGGTTAAAAGTGGCCAGGCGCTATGCATCACGGGCAATCACGACGAGAAGCTCAATAAGTACCTGAGTGGAAAGAATGTGCCGCTCACTCATGGGCTGGATAAAACCGTCCACCAACTCCAGGGAACGACCAAGGAATTTCAGCGAGAAGTAAAGGACTTCCTCTACGGGTTGATCGCGCATTACGTGCTTGACGATGGAAAGCTGGTGGTGGCTCATGCAGGACTTCCTGAACAAATGCATGGAAGGGCTGCTGCGGGAGTGCGCACCTTCTGCCTTTTTGGAGAGACCACAGGAGAGATTGACGAATTTGGTCTTCCCGTACGCTATGACTGGGCTAAACGCTATCGCGGCAAAGCGGTAGTGGTATATGGCCACACTCCGATTCCTGAACCCGAATGGATCAACAACACTGTCAATATTGATACGGGCTGCGCCTTTGGCGGTCGGTTAACGGCGCTGCGCTATCCTGAGCGGGAACTGGTCACAGTTTCAAGTAAGGCCACTTACGCAGAACCTGTGCGTCCTATTATACCTGCGGAGGAGCACAACACTACTCAAGAGAAAGACAATGATCTATTGGACGTGGGGCTGATCAATGGGAAAAACATCATTGAAACAGGCTTTAACAGTAAAGTTATTATAAGGGAAGAGAATGCCGTAGCAGCGCTGGAAGTCATGAGCCGTTTTGCCCTTGATCCCAGGTGGCTCATTTACCTGCCGCCAACGATGCCACCGCCAGAGACCAGCAAACACCCTACCTACCTGGAGCATCCCGAAGAGGTGTTTAAGTATTACAGTAAGCACGGGATCACCAGCCTCATTTGCGAGGAAAAGCACATGGGGTCCAGGGCAATTGCCATTGTACTCAAGGAGCCAGGGGTAGCCAAGAATCGTTTCGGGTTTTCAACTCCTTCACTGGGTACCATCTATACCCGTACGGGACGGAAGTTCTTTGAAGTGCAGGCTACCGAGTTTGCCTTTTTGGAAGTACTCAACATCGCACTCACAGAATCAGGCTTTTGGGAACGGTTTGGCACCGATTGGGTGTGTTTGGATGGGGAACTAATGCCTTGGAGCGCCAAAGCAAAGGATCTTTTGGTAAAGCAGTATGCTACCGTGGGGAGCGCCGCTTCAAACGGTCTTTCCGCTTCCTTACAGGCCCTTGAAACAGCTAAAGAGAGGGGCATACCTGTGGAAGGTTTACTTGGAGAGTACAGCTCAAGACAGCAGAAGATTAGTAAATACATCACTTCCTACCGCAACTACTCTCGTGAGACTACTGGGATTGAAGGGATGGTGTTCGCCCCCTTCCATATCCTGGCCACAGAACAGAAAACCTACTTTGATAAACAGCACACTTGGCACTTGGAACAGATCGAGACCTTCTGTAAGGTTAATATCAATCACCTAATGGTCACTCCGTACATCTTAGTGGACCTAACCGATGATGAAAGCAAACAGTCTGCCATTGACTGGTGGATAGATCTTACTGACAAAGGTGGCGAAGGGATGGTAGTGAAGCCCTTGGATTATATCTCAGAATCCAAAGGCCGTATGATCCAACCCGCCATGAAGTGTCGTGGTAGTGAATACTTGAGGATCATCTACGGTCCAGAGTATGATGCACCAGAAAACATCGAACGATTAAAGTCTCGCAATGTGAAAATGAAAAGGGAACTGGCACTGAAGGAATTTACCTTGGGGCTGGAGTCTTTAAGCCGTTTTGTACGGCAAGAGCCACTTAGACGCACCCACGAGTGCGTATTTGGAGTATTGGCGTTGGAAAGTGAAGCGGTTGATCCAAGGTTATAAGGTTATTTAACTGGAATAATAGCAACAAAGAAGATGGTTATAGCTGCTTATCCACTACCAAGCACAGTTGGTACGTTTTATCGCTTATAAACGTTTTTTGCTAAATAGTAGGGAGTCCAGAGACACTTCTTTTCCTTCATTTTTGTCGTAAATTGGGAAATAAAAAAATGAGACTTACATGAGAATTGTGAAAAGAGATGTAACCGAGTCCAGCTCAGGCAGCCGTCGATTCACGCCTGATTACATTTTCAACAGCATCGTAAATGGGCAGATTAATGGTTTCTCCATTGAATTTTCTCCATTTCATATAAAAAGAGGTTTTTCCAAGTTACGGAAAAACCTCCTACTTACCAATGGGCACGGATCTGGTAATATCTTATTGTTTCATAAATTTCTCTGTAAACAGGTCTCTATCATTAATATATTGAAGGATATACATGCCAGGGTTGAGGGTGGAAACAGATATGGAACCAACACCCTGTGAAAGAATTCCTTT
>JAEZLJ010000126.1 GCA_023415275.1 Bacteroidota bacterium | reverse complement strand
TGTGTCGCCCAGGGGCTCACCTTTTGGAGAACGAACATATTTATCCTGGTACAGCTTCTGAACCAATACGCTTATCAGCATACCAATGCCCGCTATCAAAAAAGCCCATTTGAAATCAGCAGGGTTGCCGGTATCTCCAAAGATGCCGCACACAAAAGGTCCGAGTGCACCACCCACATTAATACCCATATAAAATATAGTATAGGCAGCATCTATCCTTCTGTCACCTTTAGGATATAATTGCCCGACAAGAGAAGAAATATTAGGTTTAAAAAAACCATTACCTGCTATCATAAAACCAAGACCAGAGAAGAACAGGATGGTGGACAATGAAGATGAACTGGCATAGACAGAGCCGCAAAAGAACAAGAGAAACTCTCCAATAGCCATCAGCAAACCTCCGACAATGATGGATCGCTTATTTCCCCAATAGCGGTCTGCAATATATCCACCGATCAAGGGAGTAAGGTAAACCAAACCTGTGTAGCTACCATACAGGTTAGAAGCAAATGCATCACTGAACAACAGCGCCTTGGTCATGAACAGAACCAGTATGGCGCGCATGCCATAATAATTGAATCGCTCCCACATCTCTGTGGCAAATAATACATAAAGTCCCCTGGGGTGCCCTTTGGTTGAGGTGGTGGGCTCAACCCGGATTTCATCAGATGCTTTGATCTCTGGCATAGATTAATTATTAATTAAAAACAAGCTGTTAGCTATTAAGTGGCTCAAAATAAACAAAATCTGCTACGCAAACATAATTGGTTTCCTGTTTAACAATTGTACCGATATTCGCACCCATCATGAATATCTTACTACTTGGTTCGGGAGGAAGAGAACATGCACTGGCCTGGAAACTGAAGCAAAGCAACTTATGCTCAGATCTGTTTATTGCACCAGGAAATGCAGGTACTGCCCAATGTGGGATTAACCTACCTTTTTCAGCCACCGATTTCCCGGCCATCAGGGCTGCGTGTACAGAGCATTACATTGATATGGTGATCGTGGGCCCGGAAGAACCACTTGTAAAAGGTATTGTTGATTACCTGGTAAGTGAATCAGGTTTGAACCTGTTGATCATTGGCCCATCTAAAGAAGCTGCGCAACTGGAAGGAAGTAAAGCCTACGCCAAATCATTTATGCAGCGACATGGCATTCCAACCGCTGCCTACAAAGAATTCACTGCCAACAATTTTGAGGAAGGAATTGAATATTTAAAGCAGCACCCACTGCCTATTGTATTGAAGGCAGATGGATTGGCAGCAGGAAAGGGCGTCATTATATGCCAAAATCACGTGGAGGCCGTATCTGAATTTGAGCTCATGATCCAGCGTTCCAAATTTGGTGAGGCAGGAAAAAGAGTGGTAGTTGAAGAATTCTTAAGCGGGATAGAATTGTCGGTATTCGTCTTAACAGATGGAAAGGAATACATCCTGTTGCCCGAAGCCAAAGATTACAAACGTATAGGCGAAGGCGATACAGGTTTGAACACGGGTGGCATGGGAGCTATCAGCCCGGTACCTTTTGCAGATGAAGCTTTTATGAAAAAGGTAACGGATCGTGTTGTTCGGCCTACTATAGATGGCTTGAACAAGGATGGACTGGATTATAAAGGATTTGTGTTTATTGGATTGATGAAAGTAGGCGATGATCCTTATGTAATAGAATATAATTGCCGTATGGGCGATCCTGAAACTGAAGTAGTGATCCCCAGGATCAAAAATGACCTTGTAGCCTTATTGACAGCAACTGCACATAGTCAATTGCAAAACGTAACACTTGAGCAGGATGAAAGATTCGCCACCACCATTGTAGCAGTAAGCGGTGGCTACCCCGAAGACTATAAGAAGGGATTGGAAATAGAAGGATTGGATACTACCATAAGCGATACCATGCTCTTTCATTCAGGCACTAAAGAAAAAGACGGCAGGATAGTTACCAATGGTGGCAGGGTGCTTTGCGCCACTGCATTGGCAGATCAATTAGAAGATGCCATTAATAAATCAAGAGAATTGATTGAGGCTATTGAGTTCACTGATAAATATTACCGCAGGGATATTGGATTTGAATTTCTTGATACCGTTTCAGAAAATTACCAAGATGAATAAAGCCGGTTATGCCTGGCAGCACTATTCTTTTTGATAGACCGATAATTTACGTACTCAAACTTGCTATATGACAGATGTTCATTACCACGATTACCTGCAGCTGGATAAGATACTGAATGCCCAGTCACCTGAAAGCGCACGCCATAATGTATCTGCCCACGATGAAATGCTTTTCATTATTATTCACCAGGCCTATGAGCTTTGGTTCAAGCAATTGCACCACGAGGCAGATTCAGTGGTGGAGATCATGCGCAAGCCATCGCTCAATGACAACTCTCCAGAACTGCAAACTGTTGTGCACCGCCTGAACAGGATGGTAGTGATCCTGCGGGTGCTGATTCACCAGATAGACATACTGGAAACCATGACACCTATGGATTTCCTTGATTTCCGCGACATGTTGCGCCCAGCATCAGGATTTCAAAGCTGGCAATTCAAGCTTCTCGAGGCCAAACTGGGATTAAAGTATGAATACAGGCATGGCAAGGAATATTATACAGCGCAATTGCGCCCTGAACATGTGGACCTGATCAAAAAAGCAGAAACAGATCACTCATTCTTACAATTGGTGAATGATTGGCTGGAACGCATGCCCTTCTTTGACGACGCTGAGCTTTGGAAAGACTATTCCCATTCAGGTTATGAACATCCTTTTTGGGAAAAATACAAGGAAAGCTACCGGAATAGCCTGGCCGAAGCCGAAAAGAATAACCTGGAAGCATTTGACGATGTTTTCTTTCAACAAAGGGAATCGCATTATACCTTATCAGGCAAAGCAAACAGGGCTGCTTTATTCATTATGTTGTACCGCGGTTATCCTTTATTGCAATTGCCCTTCCAGTTACTTAATAACCTGCTCGAGATAGATGAACAATTAAGCACCTGGCGTCACCGACATATGAATATGGTGCACCGGATGATAGGTACCCGGATAGGAACGGGAGGAAGCTCGGGCAAAGACTACCTGAAAGCAGCAGCAGACAAGCATTATATCTTTAAAGAGATCGCACAGCTCAATTCCTTCCTGATAGAAAGAAGAAGACTGCCGCAATTGCCAAAAGCTATAGAGAGAAAGCTGGGTTTTGCCACAACTGAATCATAATCTTCCCAAAAAAATTTGAGGTAGGTTAGGATGTCAATGAACGCGTATATACAGGCGCCTTGATATCATGATAAAAAAGAAAGGTCCATCCTTCCTGGTTACCTTGCTCCCACCATTCTCTCCTTAGGTTCATGGCCTGCTCAGGATGGTAATCATATTTGGTTTTATACCGCACCTTCATTTGCTGCAGTTGTGGTGCATCATCACCACCAAAGAAGATGGTCTCATTGCCATTCCGGATCCAGAATACCTGGTGAAAAGGTGAATGTGCGCCCGTATGCTGGTAACTGATATAATCATCTATGAACCCCTGGTCGCTATCAAGAAAATGTACCTGCGGTGAATTACCCAAAACTTCTATTTCTTCAGGTATAAAAGAGGGCGAGCCCTTTTCCATGGCAAACTCCCATTCCTTCCTTTGCACATAATAGGTAGCATTCGGTAAGCTAAGTCTTGCGTGATCATTTTCCAGGCTGATACCGCCTGCGTGGTCCTTATGTAAATGCGACATAAGCACCTTTGTCACTTGTTCCAGTTTTATACCTTCCTTCTCCAGGTTGGCATGTAACTGCATCTTTCCATGTGTGCTATCATTAAAACCCAGGCCTGTATCTAATAACAAAATATCTTTTGGAGTGATCACTACAAATGGCTGTATCTCTACCAGCAGGCTTCCAATGGGTCTTTCATTCAACACGTGCTCACCTTCTTCAAAAGGAACAAAAAGCTTGGTCTTGTCTATAGTAAATGAGCCCTCGGATAACGGTATAACTTTCATCGCAATAATTACATTAAAACATCAATTACCTTAACACCATTTGCCTGTCGGCATCCAGCCTGATAAGTATAAATAACAATATGGTAAACGTCAGTAATGCAGTACCTCCATAGCTAATAAACGGAAGGGGAATCCCAATTACCGGTGCCAGGCCAATAGTCATACAGATATTAATCGTTACGTGGAAGAAAAGCACTGCCGCTACCCCATAAGCATAACAACGGCTAAATACACTGCGCTGCCTTTCGGCCACCGCTACTATCCTGAATAAAAGCAGCATATAGATTCCCAACATTACAGTGGTGCCGATAAAACCAAACCCCTCACCAATGGTGCAAAAAATAAAGTCTGTACGCTGTTCCGGAACAAAATCATAGCGCGTCTGTGTGCCCTTTAATAATCCCTTACCTGTAAAGCCTCCCGAACCAATAGCGATCTTGGATTGCTTTACATTATAGTCCACATCTTTTTTCCCGGGCTTCTGAAGTTCCTGCTTGCTTCCCTTCTTTTGGTATTCTTCCGGAATATCACGTCCAATAGTACTGAATATACGCTCAACCTGGTATGGTTGCATCACATGCTGAAACACAAAGGGCACACCGAACCGCTGTATGCCTACACAAATGATCCAGATGAAGATCACCTTCGTCAATATACCCCGCTTACGCCGTGATTGCCTGTAGATAATATAACCGACCAATGCTGCCACCACGGTCAGGGCCACTGCCAGCACATTCTTCTCCACCAGCAGTGTGGCTACCACCAGCGCTGCTAAAGAAAATCCTACAATGAGCACCGTGGCAGGCAAACCTTCCCGGTACATCACTATGAAAAATGAAAAATAAACCAGGGCTAATCCTGTTTCACTTTGTAATATAGTAAGCATGGAAGGCAATAAAACAATACCCGCAGCTATCAGCTGTGATCTTGTTTTACTGAAATCAAGGTTGGGAAGCGAAAGGTATTTGGCCAATGCCAGGCACACGCACACCTTACAAAACTCTGCTGGCTGAAACTGGAAACCCCCAAAACGAATGATCGATTCTGTGCCCTTGACCCTGGAGTGGAAAGGGAATACCAGCAATAGCAATACAATACCCAGCGCATACCAGATATTGGCCGTTGCGGTAAAAAATTTACTGTCTGTCAGCAAGATGAATATACCCAGCACAAAAGCAATGAAGAAGTAATACATCTGCTTGCTGTAGTCTGTCTTGAAAGAGAAAAAACTGGCCAGCACAGGATCTCCTTCCTTGTAGGTAACGGCAAAAATGGCCGTGATACCTACTATTACCAACAATAGGTACAACCATATCAGGCTCACATCTATACCCTTCGATATACCCGCTTCATTACGATTCATTATACAGTGGTATTTTTCTTTTTAATGATAAAGCCTTTCTCTGGTTCAAATAGTTCTGACTTACGATATACCACCCTTGTCTTTGGAGTATCCTGTGGTTTTTTCACCGGGGTGGGCGTATATCCTTTGCGTAAATATTTTTTGATATAGTTGCTATCCTTTGTCAGGTTGAAATAGAAATAAGCCCTGGCAGAATCTTCTTTATATTGCAAGCGAGGCAGGTAACCAGGCATCAGGATAGCCGCAGCTATCCTGTCC
>JAEZLJ010000048.1 GCA_023415275.1 Bacteroidota bacterium | reverse complement strand
ATTAATTATAATCCGCTTAAAGTGACTCCGATGGTCAACGGGCGCACTTGTGGCCCTATACCTTCCTTAAATAAAGGAGTGATGGCATAAGAAGTGAACAGGCTGAATTTTCCATATCCCAGGCGGCCCATGACCGAAAGACGCGTGGTATTAAAGAAATGCTTGCTCTTTTCCTTATCTGTATATGACCTCAGGGTATTGCCATTGCTGTTTACTTCGGTCTTTCCCTTGGTCCAGGCTGCAAGCATGGTACCTACCTTCACGCCTACTGCCGCTTTTACACTGTGCTTGTCATCAAGCGGTTTACTACTAAAGCGCAACTCTACCGGTGCTTCCAGGAAAGCGGTGGCTAATTTATATTTTTTAAAATGGGTGGTATCCGAAACATCATTGAACTGCACGGACGCAGTGTTTTTAGTGATACCCACATCCATCTTATCAAAGAACATATGATCGGTAGCAAACCCTGGTCCCAATGCCACGCTCAGGTGGGGATTGGTCTTGAAAGGGAAGGCAAACATGAAATACATATTGAAGGTGCGCGATAGTCCTTTCGTTTTGATGGAGTCGGGTTTTCCCTGCCATTGGGTATAGCCAAGCTGTAACAGCAAATGATCATTGCCGCCCACATTGGGTGTTACAGGCGCTACGGTTTTACGAACAATGGTCGTATCCTGCGCGAACACCAGTTGAACAGCACAAAAAGCCAGGGCGGTCAGAACAATTCTTCTCATATAATTGGTTAATTGCAACAAATGTATTTTCCTATGGGTTAATGAAAGGTTAATGCGGGGGCAAAAATACGGGATTGGCCGGAAGTGGGCAGACTATAGCCTGAAGTCTGTAGACGGGAAAATAAAGTAATCTAAGTTCAATGTCAAGGGTTCAGCCTTACTTAAAGCATAGCAACGCTATAGCTACTGCCTATCTACAGTATGGATACTCCGTGCGGGTACGGAGTATCCCAGGCGTTGATTGGGGATTAATAGGGGGTAGGTATAGCGTTACTAGGTAGTAGTAAAGTCGGAAGTCGGGAATAAGCAGTCGGCAGCCTTGAGCATCAAGAATCCATAACGGGTAAAAAAAACTTGCCTACAGGTACGAATATTATTTTTTGAAGAAAGTTTAAGGCGGTCATTAAACCAAGGCACATAAAAAAAGCCGCACCCTTGCAGGTGCGGCTTTGTATGTGTGGGATGGTTTAGAGCTTAATGAAGCGAACGCTTTCTTTGGCGCCCTCAAACAATACCTGGTAGGTGCCCTTAGCCAGGTTAGATACATCGATGTTCTGTGAACTGGACAGCTGCATTCTTTTCACCATGGCACCATTGCTATTATAGATGCTGATGGTAGAAGCTTCTGGCATTTGAACAAACAACTGTGAGGAGGTAACCGTTGGATAAGCCGTGTACATAGTGGCCAAAGCGTCAACCACCACTATATTGGAAAACTTGGGATCACTGCCGTTTTCCAATACTTTCAGGCGGTAGTAATTCTTTCCACTATTGAAAGACCTGTCTTCCATGGTAAAACTGAATATGCCTTGCGAATTCGGAATATCACGGGTGCCTACGGTCTGGAACTTATTGCCATCCCTGCTGCGCTCAATCACAAACTGGCCGCCTTCGCCTGTTGAATAAACCTTCCACTGCACCTTCACAGCATTGCCTGCTTTCTGGGCATCGAAGTTGAGGATGTACACAGGTAAGATGGAGTTGGATATAAAGGTGGCATCCACACCTGGTTCAATGGCTGTCGTACTGCCTAATGTAATTGGTCCAACGCCAGCGCCAGATAATACCGCGGAATTAGCAGCTGTTTGGGAGGTGGGTACGTCTTCAAAATGATATAAGGCCGTTGTATTGACATCATCAGCAAAGGTGTTGGCAGGTGTAAAGTTGGCAGTATAGCGCAAGGTCTTCGAAATGCGCAATTCATCAATGGCACCATTGAAATAAGCATCAGTAGCATATTGTGAGCGACCTAACCAATTGTTGGTTGTAGCCCCCATGCCTGCAATGGTGTAAGGCGTATTAGTGCCACCCCAATCCAGCATGTCTTGTGGAGAAGGACCGGTTTTAACGCCATTCACATATAAGTAGGCTTTAGGGTCTGCGGGCACAGAATTATCTACTGTAACCGCAATATGAGTCCATATACCAATAGGCATGGAAAATACAGATGTCACCCGCCTTTCAGCATAGGGAGCCATCTTCCAGCCAAATACAATTTCCTGGCTGCTTCCCAGGTTTCCGGAAACAGACAGATACATGTAATTATTAGTACCTGTTCCAATATCAAACACTCTTTGCCAATCACCGCCTCCTCTCCAATATACCCAGGCCTCTATGGTAAAACTATTAGTGCCTATACCTGAGAGAATGTTACTAGGCAAGGTGGCATATTCGTTGGGCACAAAATTGAGCGCCTGCCCCGACTGGGCATTTGAATGGAAAGAAATGAAGAATAGGGACAGAACTGTCCACATCAAGCGGGTAAAGTTTTTTTTCATGCGACTGGTTTTAATAGCGTTAAGAGATGCTGCACTGTATCACTACAGTTGTATAATCAATGATTGGTTTTGCCAGGAGTAAAAAGCGCTTTTCAGCAGGAATGGAATTATAGCAAGCGAATTCTTGAGTAGTTGAAGATAAAAAAGAAAATTGTAATTCTTACCACCTGCCCCTTACAGTTTTAAAAGATTTTTTAGCCCCGATACACATGGTAGTATAACCGCAAAATCCAATTACCTCCAAGCCAGGTCAACAAACAGATATACGCAAATCTTGGGCCACGCCATGTCCCGTTCATTCCATCATACGCTATCCAAATCAGGAAAGGCTGGAAGCACCAGTCATCCCTATTCGCAATTGTTATGAAGTAATTGCTGGCAGGGCAGGTTAGACCAATACCCATTTGTTGACCAGGTTTCTGAAAAATGGCAACAAGGTCCTGGTAAAAAATAAGTTAGGTGAAAAACTACCTACCTTGTAGGTCCTAAGCCCAGGTAATGTAATGACGAAAGGACCCATAGTAATTGTAGAAGATGATATTGATGACCAGGAGATCTATGCAGAGGCCATCAGGACTATAAATATACCCAACCAGATCCGGTACTTTGATAAAGCCCAAAATGCCCTGGAATATTTATCCACCACCCCTGAACAACCTTTTATCATCCTTTCTGATATCAATATGCCGCAAATGAATGGGCTGGAGTTTAAAGAAAACATACAGCACGACGATTACCTGCGGGAAAAAGGGATTCCCTTTGTGTTCATTTCCACCAATGCCAGTGCTGCTGCCGTGCGTAAGGCGCACCAGCTGAGTGTGCAGGGCTATTTTCAAAAGCCCGCCAGCTTCCAGGCCATCAAGGACATGTTGCGTAAGTTGTTTGATTACTGGGAATTATGCAGGCATATTAATAATATCCAGGATTAAGAGGCGACTTTATCAAAAGGAATGATAGAGATGGTGCCATCCTTTTCCAGTACAGCATATTTGATTTCATCCATTTTCTCCAGTCCAAAGTTGAACCTTGCCGCATGCAGGATGTCCTCTTCATCCACCTGTGTCTTCTTCATGCGTGTTTTAAGTGGCTTTCCATGGTCTACTATCACCAGGGGGGCGCCCTCCACTATGCGGCCAAACAAAGAACTCTTCTGCTTGAGGAAGGTGAAGATCATGTCCAGCCCCATTAAAGTGGTGATCAGCAGTGCTGAAGCGGTGATAGAGAAATCTTCGCCCACCAATGCCTGTTGGGTCACCTCGCTGATGATCAGTAGCAGGATAAAATCAAAGGTGGTGGTCTCATTAAGCGATCTTTTACCCATGATCCGGAATAGGATCAGCAGGAACACGTAAATGACTGCGCCACGAAATACAGGATTCATAATTATGGATATATAAAATGTTGTAATTGAAAAGGATCCTTGCCATTGATGGTCATAAGCCCCGAAATATTGCCATAGCTCTGGGTCTCCAGGTAAATACTCACTATATGATTTTGCCCAGGCAAAAAATGATAAATGGTTTCCTCACCGGCGGTGTTATTAGCGTCCGGCTCGGGCATAAACCGTATCAGTTTGAACTTTTCCAGGTATTTCTGTGGAAAAGAAATAGTGCTGATATGTTCCCGTGATTTGACCAGTATCTTCATCTCTGTCTGGTAGCGGAAGAACCGTTCGTATTCCACGTTGACAGCACCACTATGAGGTGTTGTTGAACTAATAAGCCCTTCACCAAACATGCCCAGGGCCCCGGCAATGATCACCAACACCACGATGATTTGCCCTACCCTTTGAATAGCCCAACCCTTTTCATGAAGTTTTAATTCTTCATCTATCTCAAGGCTCGGTTTCACTGCTTCTACCTTTTGTTTCTTTGCCCGCATACCAGCATGCTTTTATAGGTCTCCATTAATGCAATTGTGTTGCCATAACCTTTCTTCTGAATAAAAAAAAGAATGTGGCTGGCCAACATGTCAATTGTTTAAAACTTTGATAATCACGACCCTTCATATAAAATCCAGCTGTGCTATAGAAGTAGTTAAGGTGTGAAAATGTGCAGTTATTGAATGAATTGAGGTAACTTAATAGGACCATTTTTTTAACCAAAAACGCAGCTATATGAAACAGGTATTTCTTCTCGCCCTGGTTTGTTGCCTCGGCCTGGCTCTACACGCGCAGGATTCCATGACAAAAAAAACCATGGCCCATAAAACCACCGCCAAAAAGAAAATGGGCACGCATATGGCCATGAAAGACTGCTACATGATGGAAGATGGCAAGATGATGTCCATGATGCATGGAACTAAAATGGAAATGGACCACGACACCACGCTCAAAAATGGAACAGAGGTTATGACCGATGGTACAGTAAAAATGAAGAATGGAAAGACAACTATGTTGAAAAATGGAGATTGTGTGTATATGAATGGGTCGGTGGCACGACATAGCATGTCTAAGATGAAATCAAAAAAGAAGATGCAATAAGCAGCAGATGGAGATTGACTGGCAGTTCTGGCCGGTAAGTATCCATGAACCGTAATATAAAGCGGGTGCTCAATTTACCGGTTTTCATTTCCGGACGGAGTAAGTATTGCTTTCATTGATGCATACCTGCACATCCCGTTACCCTGGAAAGATTTAGCCCGCCAGGTTTCCAGGAAGCTACGGTGCAATGGGGTAGCCCTATAGCCTTTGCATCAGTGAATGATAGGGTTGGTAATTGGAATCAAATTAAAAAACAAAAACTATGAAATACGTGATTACCGGATCAGCCGGGAATATTTCGAAACCCCTCAGTGAAAGATTGTTAGCTGCCGGTCATGAGGTGACCGTGATTGGCCGGCATAAGGAGCACCTGGAGCCATTAATGAGCAAGGGCGCCAGGGCTGCTATAGGAGAGGTAGAGGATATTGAATTTTTAAGGAAGGCTTTTGCGGGAGCCGACGCTGTATATACCATGTATCCTCCGCAGCTGGCTGCCAGGGAACTGGAAGCCTACAAGACACAGGCTGCAACATATGCAGCAGCTATCCAGGCCAATGGCATACGCTACGTGGTTAATCTAAGCAGCATTGGTGCGCATATGCCGGAAGGATGTGGCCCCGTGAGCGGGTTGCATGGTGCTGAGGAAGAGCTCAATAAGCTTAGTGAGGTGAATGTATTGCACCTGCGCCCGGGTTTTTTCTATATCAATTTCTTTGGAAACCTTTCTATGGTGCGTGACATGCATATCATGGGTAACAATTCGGGTGATGGCTCATCGAGAATCGTGCTTTCGCACCCGGCCGATATTGCCGAAGCAGTATCAGAAGCCCTTCTCGATCTTTCTTTCCATGGCCATTCGGTACGTTACCTGGCCAGCGATGAAAGAACACAGGGCGAAGTGGCACAAGTGCTGGGTGCAGCCATCGGTCAACCCCAACTACCCTGGATAGCATTTACGGATGAACAAAGTTTTGATGGCATGATCCAGGCAGGGATGCCTGTAGAAATGGTAAAAAAATATGTGGAGATGGGTGCGGCCATGCGCACAGGTAAAATGTGGGAAGAATATTTACAACATCGCCCGTCAAACTTTGGCAGGATTAAACTGGAAGACTTTGCCAAAGATTTTGCAGCTGTATATAAAGCTGGTTGACAGGGTTATTGATTTTAATGCCAAGGACGTGAAGGTTAATGCCTGCATATCAGATACCCTATAGGTAACGAGTCAAAGTGATGAAACGCGACTATAAATTTTTTACTCATTGTTACTCATAGTATGCATCATCTCTATTACCAGTTTTAGTAAACATTAAAAATCATTTTATGAAAGTTAAAAAAGAAGACATTCCAATCACTATGGAAGCTCCGGGAACAGTGATGGGGGGCTTTGCCGGGTGGGGTGGAATGGCAGTTGCTTTCAATGAAATGCCGGCAGGTACAGATATTGCTCCTTTATTGCAGGGATTAAAAAATAATAGTTGCCAGTGTCCACATTGGGGATATATACTGGAAGGCGACATCCTGATCAGGTACGATGATGGACAGGAAGAAAATCTTCGATCGGGGGATGTATTCTATATGCAGCCAGGTCATACAGCAATCGTAATTAATGATGTTAAGTTGATTGATTTCAGTCCTGAAAAGGAGTTGAAGGAAGTAATGGATCATATTGCAAAGAAGATGGCGGAGTTTAGCAAGTGATCTTCTTTTCTTTTGCTTCTCAATTTCCTGCTTTAATTTGCTTTAACCGGTGGGCTAAAAAAGCAAACCTTAAAAGAGAATTTTTCACCTTCACAAAGCCTATAGTGTGATGTATTTCATGGGCTCCAATACCAGTTTTGCAAAAATTGGGCTGTCGTAATATATTTAAAGGATAAAAACAGCTTTGTATAAGTATTGAGTACATGAGCATTGATTACTCAGGTTCTGCAAGGCTGGTACAGTTTATCTGCCATCCAAAAACTACACTGATGCAAAAATTCTGCTTTTTTATATTGATGTTTTTGACCTGCACTTTTGGATGGAGCCAAAAAAAGGAAACCGTTTATTTGAATCCCGGGGACAGTTTGGCTAATAAGTACATCATCCTGTATCCCACCAAACTTCCGTGGAAAGGTTACCTGTTTCTAATTCCGGGAATGTTCCAAAAACCAGAAGACGTTTTACAGCAAACAGGCTTACCAGCCATGGCCGCCCGGCAAGGTTTACTCACAATAATCCCAACGTTTAAAACAGGGATTGCTTCTTTCGGCATTGACACGACCACCCAGGCTTCTTTCCTGGACATCCTCCATCATGTAACTAGCCGGCATAAACTGATAGACCAAAGATTCTATGTAGGTGGATTTTCCATTGGAGGCACTTGTGCCATGAAGTATGCGGAATTGGCCCTGGCCAATAATTATCCTGTGAAGCCCTCAGCCGTTTTTGCTATTGATGCGCCGCTCGATTTTGAAAGAATGTATACCACTTCGGTAAAAGAACTGCGATTAGCAGGCACCGATAAGGAAATTGTGGCTGAAAATGAATACATGATTCAAAGGTTTGAGAGCGAGTTTGGCGGTTCGCCCCTTGCTTTTCGAAATGCCTATTTTGAAAGCTCACCTTATTCTTTCCATGATACGGTACAACGGGCTATCCAACCACTAATCAACCTGCCCATCCGGTTGTATACAGAACCGGATGTTCAGTGGTGGTTGAAGCAAGGCGTGGATTATTACGGGATGAATGCTTTTGATTTGGCGGCCCTTACCAATGATTTACAAAAAATGGGAAGCAAGAAGGTGAGCTTGATCACGACCATCAATCAGGGATATCGAAAACCAGCCAATCAAAGACATCCTCATTCATGGAGCATTGCAGAACCTGGTGACTTAATAAAATGGTTGTTGGCTCAGAAACAGTGATGGCAATACCAGCCCATTACTACTTCTCTTTAAGAAGCACAGGTCAACGAATTGTTCTAATTTTTGAAATAAATTTAAGCTGGCGGAATTCCAATGCCCTTACTCGGGCCTTCCCTTTTCTAAAGTGCGTAATTGATAACCTGTAAATAATGATCATGAAAATCTGCGGTTTGCTTGTCATAATTCCATTGATGGTTTTATCAATGCATTCGTTTTCCCAGTCATCTAGGGAAGCATTAATCAGGAAACTGGAGGACCAGGAAAGAATGGCCATATTGAAAGGCGATACAGTGCAATTGGCCAAATTACTATCCAGGAACGTTGTAGTGCAAAATCCCGAAAATGCTATTGTCGGTTTTCGCCAGGTCATGGATCGGATCAAAACCGGGAAAATCAATTATTCGCAATTTGAAAGGCGAATAGATAACATTTCTTTTAGTAATGGAATAGCCATTGTTATGGGATTGGAAACGCTTATTCCTCAGGGCGCCACGCAGCACGCCAACAAGACTGTGCTGAGACGATTTACCAACATTTGGACAAAAGAGAAGGGAGTCTGGAAGTTGATAGCGCGACAGGCAACCATTGTATCAATGAATTGAGATCGGTGCTTCTTGGACCAGATGCCAGGTACATGTTACCAGGAAGGGATCTGGTTTATTACGACTAATGGATAAATAGCTGTAAATTTGTAAACCCAATTATTAGAATATCCCCATGTAAAATAAATTTCTTTCCGGACAGGTAACGATGCCAGGGCAGCAGCTCGCCTGGCTTTTTCGCAATCTTTAAAGAAAGAAATCATGTTGATTTTACAAAACATTTCCTATTCCCATCCTAATAAAGATTTACTGTTTAGCCATGTCAATCTTGCAGTAAACAAGCATGAAAAAATAGCTTTGATCGGCAACAACGGAACCGGTAAATCTACCCTGCTCAAGATCATGGCAGGACAGTTGCCACCATCTGGCGGACTTTTAAATGCAGAAACTGCACCCTTTTATATTCCTCAGAATTTCGGGCAATTCAATCATTTGACCATCGCACAAGCCTTGCGTATTGAAGATAAATTGAGGGCTTTAAAAGAGATCCTGGATGGAAATACCAGTATGGAGCATTTCAATTTGTTGAATGATGATTGGACCATTGAAGACCGCTGTCGTGAAGCATTTCAGTATTGGAAATTGAGCGAATTGGACTTATCGCAAAAAATGGAAACCCTGAGTGGGGGGCAAAAGACCAAAGTTTTTTTGGCTGCCACCTCCATTCACCAGCCCGAATTGATTTTGTTGGACGAGCCAAGTAATCACCTGGACTATGCAGCCAGGCAAGATTTATACGGGTTTATTCAAACCACGAAAAGTACTTTGATAGTGGTCAGCCATGACAGGAAATTATTAAATCTATTGGATGCTGTCTGTGAATTGAGCCAGCAGGGCATCAGGAAATATGGCGGTAATTATCATTTTTATATGGAACAAAAGCAAATAGAAAATGATGCGCTGGACCAGGACATTCAAAGCAAAACAAAGGCATTACGGAAAGCCAAAGAAAAAGAACGGGAAACGATCGAACGGCAGCAAAAATTAGACGCCCGTGGCAAAGGCAAACAGGAAAAGGCAGGGGTGGCCAAAATCATGATGAACACTTTGAGAAACCAGGCGGAAAACAGCACTTCAAAATTGAAGGCTGCTCATGCTGCAAAGATCGGGGGCATTTCAGAAGACTTACAGGCACTTCGTGATGCGCTGCCCGAGATTGATAAAATGAAATTGGGGTTTGACCAGGCTTCCCTGCACAAAGGGAAAATTTTGTTTTCAGCCAATGATATCAATTTCTCGTACGGCACGCAATTGCTTTGGAAAAAAGACCAAACATTTCAAGTGGTAAGTGGTGAACGCATAGCCATCAAAGGACAAAATGGTTCAGGAAAGACCAGTTTGATCAAATTGATATTAGGTGATATGGAGCCCCAAAAAGGAACCATTTACCGGGCAGAAAACAAATCGGTTTATATCGACCAGGATTATTCGTTGATCGATCATGAACTAAAGGTTTACGAACAATGCCAGCGATTTAATACATCCGCATTACAGGAACATGAAATCAAAATCAGGCTTCACCGCTTTTTATTTACGAAAGACAGTTGGGAAAAACCTTGCCGTGCATTAAGTGGTGGCGAAAGAATGCGACTATTACTTTGTTGCTTAACGATTAGTAACCAGGCGCCCGACATCATCATCCTCGACGAGCCAACCAACAACCTGGATATTCAAAACGTAGAGATGCTGACCAGGGCGGTCAACGAATACCAGGGCACGCTGGTAGTAGTTTCGCACGATGAAATATTTTTGGACCAAATCCATATAAAATCGGTAATTGAACTCTGAAAAGTTACAGGAGTTGGCTATTGCAATGTAGAAAATGCCACCGGATGCCAGTTGTTTGCTTATACGCACGGGTGAAGAGCACCCTTGATCTGGAATACACAAAATTTGAATAGTGGAAGGGTCACTAAAATCATGCACAACAACTGGTTTTACATAAAATGGCTGAAGAACTTTATGTAAGCTGGCATCTTAATCCAAGGCTAATTGGTGAATCGTTTCTTTCCATTCTGGCTACCTTCCAACGCAGTCAATAATGGTCCACACTCAAACCAACCTATCTTAGATATTCCAATGATAAAGAGTAAACCATTTTTAATAAGCTTTGTATTCATATTCTGGTCAAGCACCTTGTTCTCTCAAAAGCCCAGGCCTCCGATCATGGGCTGGAGCAGTTGGAATCATTTCCATGTGAACATTGATGAAAAGATGATCAGGGAGCAAGCTGATTGCATGAAGTCTTCAGGCTTGTATGATGCAGGCTACCGGTATATCAATATTGACGACGGCTATTTTGGTGGAAGGGATGCGAACGGGAAATTGTTTGCCAATCGAACTAAATTCCCTTCGGGCATGAAAGCCCTGGCCGATTACATCCACGGTAAGGGGTTGAAAGCAGGCATTTATACTGATGCAGGAAAAAATACCTGTGGCTCTATATACGATAAGGACTCCTTAGGCATAGGCGTAGGTATTTATGGTCATGTGCCTGAAGACTGTCAAACCTTTTTTAAAGAATGGGGCTACGATTTTATAAAAGTGGATTGGTGTGGTGGTGAAAGGCAACACCTGGATGAAGCAACCGAATACACCAAAATAATCAACTCAGTAAAAGCCATCAACAGCGATATTGTATGTAACATCTGCCGCTGGAAGTTTCCTGGTCAATGGGCTATCAAAAAAGCTGATTCGTGGAGAATATCAGGTGACATTCGCGATGTGTTTTCCTCAATCCTGAACATCATTGATCTCAACGCCGATCTCTATCACTATTCATCCCCCGGTCATTATAATGATATGGATATGCTGCAGGTGGGAAGAGGCATGACGTATGATGAAGACAAAACACATTTCACCATGTGGTGTATGCTGAATTCACCCCTCCTGGCAGGCAATGATCTACGCTATATGACTCCACAAACCATTGAAATACTAACCAACCAAGAGATCATCGCACTCAACCAGGATACCCGTTTTGTTCAAGGTAGACGGCTTTTTACAGAGAATAACGTAGAGGTATGGATAAAGCCATTGGCAGGTAAAAGAGGTAAAACGCAGGCGGTGGCTATAATGAACCGGGGAAGCCAGGACACTGTTTTTACCCTTACTGTAAAGCGCCTGGGCATCAAAAAAAGCAGCCAGCTAAGAGATTTATGGCTTCACAAAGAACTGGGCAGCATAGGTGCCGGGAAGGTTTTCACCCTGCCCAAACATGGAATAGTGGCGCTAACAATCAATTAGTCATACCTAATATGTCATTTCTTTCCAGGTGAGTCCATGCTGCACCAATCTGCATTTTGACTTTCACTCGGGACGCATCGTTTTAGTTTCACTTTCCCTTTACCTTACCCCTGGCTAAGACCCTATACTAATAC
>JAEZLJ010000180.1 GCA_023415275.1 Bacteroidota bacterium | reverse complement strand
TATCCTGGCTGTATTGAAATAATACAGGCACCAAATTATTACTGCATCTTAAGCACAGGGCGGCGGATGCAGTAATTCAATTTCATGCAGTAGGAGCTGATACACTACTGCCAGGGAAAAACGACTTAAATATCAAAATTTCAAAATAGTATATGCAACTTTTATTACCAGGTATCGGATTGATCTTTTGGACCTTAATTGCCTTCGTGGTAGTGTTCCTTATCCTGAAAAAATTTGCCTGGAAGCCTATTCTTTCCTCTTTGAACGACAGGGAAAAAACCATTGCAGATTCTTTGGAAACTGCAGAAAGAGTGAAAAGGGAAATGGCCCAGCTGAAAAATGAGAATGAAGAGTTGATGGCTAAGGCTCGTGAGGAAAGAGGCGTGATGCTGAAAGAAGCCAGAGAGACTAAGGACAAGTTGATCAATGAGGCTAAAGAACAGGCTAAAATAGAAGCCAGCAAGATCATTGCAGAAGCCCAGGTTCAGATCAATGCCCAAAAAATGGCAGCACTGACTGAAGTAAAGAACCAGGTTGGTAAAATGGTAGTGGAAGTATCTGAAAAGGTGTTGCGTAAGGAACTTAGCTCCCAGGCCGCCCAGGAAGCACACATCCAGGACCTGGTAAAAGAAGTAAACTTAAGCTAGTTCCTTTTCCTTCCCGGTGTAGTGCACAGTACAGTGATATCATAACGGGACGGGGGAAATGAAAACAGCTAAACAGAACGATTCGCAAATTGACAATCAGAATAAATGCCTAATCCACGCTTAGCATCAAGATACGCAAAGTCAGTTTTGGACCTGGCCATAGAAAAAGGCCAGTTGGAGCCGGTGTATGCCGATATGCAATACCTGCAGGCACTGAACACCGGCAGCCGCGATTTTTTGAACTTACTTCGTAGCCCTATTGTAGCTCCGGATAAAAAACAAAGTGCTGTTGATGCTGTTACTGCCGGAAAGGTTAGCCCGATCACCAGCTCTTTTATCCATTTGTTGATATCTAAAGGAAGAGAGGCAGACCTGCCTGAGATCATTACTTCCTTTATTTCTCAATACAAGGACCACAAAGGCATTCATACCGTAAAGCTGACCACAGCTACGCCTGTGAGTGAAGAAGTAAAAAACTCCATTGTTGCCCAGGTAAGGAAAACCGGCAACATGGAAAATATAGAACTCGAAACTAAGGTGGACCCTAATATCATTGGTGGCTTTGTATTGCAGGCAGGAGACAAATTGGTAGATGCCAGCATAGCATCTGACCTGAAAGAGATCTCCCGTGAGTTTGAGAACAATGATTTTATTTATAAGGTCAGGTAAAATACATACAGGCGCTAAGCCTGGGAACTATAAAAGATAAAAACAACTACAAGCAAAATTTTTAAACTGATAATATGCCAGAAATAAAACCAGATGAAATAAGTGCCATATTACGCCAGCAGCTAAGTGGCTTTTCTGCCGGAGCTAACCTGGAAGAAGTAGGCACCGTATTACAGATCGGAGATGGTATTGCCCGTGTCTATGGTTTAGGTAATGTTCGCGCAGGTGAACTGGTGAAATTTGACAATGGTGTGGAAGGTATCGCCCTGAACCTGGAAGAAGATAATGTGGGTGTGGTATTAATGGGTGACACAGGTAATTTGAACGAAGGATCCCAGGTACGCCGCACTGGCCAGATTGCCTCTATCAAGGTAGGGGAAGGTATGGCAGGACGTGTGGTAAACACGCTTGGAGAACCTATTGATGGTAAAGGTCCAATTGAAGGGGAGCGTTATGAAATGCCACTGGAGCGTAAAGCGCCAGGTGTAATCTATCGCGAACCTGTAAAAGAACCGCTGCAGACCGGTATCAAGGCTATCGATGCCATGATCCCTATCGGTCGTGGACAGCGTGAACTGGTGATCGGTGACCGTCAGACTGGTAAAACTGCCATCTGTATCGATACCATCATCAACCAAAAAGAGTTTTACGATGCAGGGCAACCTGTTTATTGTATATATGTGGCTATTGGCCAGAAAGCATCCACCATTGCAGGTGTAATGAAAACCTTGCAGGATGCAGGTGCCATGGCTTATACTACCATCGTTGCAGCTTCTGCATCTGATCCTGCTCCTTTGCAGTTCTATGCTCCTTTTGCCGGTGCTGCTATTGGTGAATTTTTCCGTGATACCGGTCGTCCTGCTTTGATCATTTATGATGACCTGTCTAAGCAGGCCGTAGCCTATCGTGAAGTTTCTCTTTTATTACGTCGTCCGCCGGGCCGTGAGGCTTACCCTGGAGATGTATTCTATTTGCACAGCCGTTTGCTGGAAAGAGCTGCCAAGATCATTGCTAATGACTCTGTAGCTAAGCAAATGAACGACCTTCCGGAATCCATCCGTCACCTGGTAAAGGGTGGTGGATCCCTGACAGCTTTACCAATCATTGAAACACAGGCTGGTGACGTATCTGCCTATATCCCAACCAACGTGATCTCGATCACTGATGGCCAGATATTCCTGGAGTCTAATCTGTTCAATGCAGGTATCCGTCCTGCCATCAACGTAGGTATCTCTGTGAGCCGTGTGGGTGGTAATGCGCAAACAAAATCCATGAAGAAGGTGGCTGGTACCTTAAAGCTTGACCAGGCTCTGTACCGTGAAATGGAAGCCTTCTCTAAATTTGGTGGTGACCTTGATGCTGCTACTAAAACAGTACTGGATAAAGGTGCCCGTAACGTGGAGATCCTGAAGCAGCCGCAATATTCTCCAATGCCGGTAGAAAAGCAGGTGGCTATCATCTACCTCGGTACACAAGGATTATTGCGTAATGTTCCAGTAAGAAAGGTGAACGAATTCCAGGAGCATTTCTTAATGGAGATGGAAAACAAACTTCCTGATGTATTGGCTGCCTTTAAGAAAGGTGCCTTACCGGAAGATGGTGTTCAAAAAATGGTGGAACTAGCTAATGGCCTGATTCCTCAGTATAAATAACAATCTCATTATCAATTGAAAAGCGGCTCATGTAGCCGCTTTTTTTATGGCCTTTTCACAATACTGTCTGAAATGGGTTAAGAAAAAACCCTTAGAATTAATTTGGTTTATATTATAAACTACTTTACGTTTGTGTTGCAATCGACTATTATGAGAAAGATCTTAGCCTTGGGTATATTCCTACTAACCATACATACCCTCTCCGCACAAGTCCTTATCAAAGGCACGGTAAATGACACAAAAGGCCACCCGGTAGCTGGCGCTACTATAGCCATAAAAGACAGCTATGATGGTGGCACTTCTGATTCTACAGGAACCTTTTCCTTTAAAACTTATGAAAAGAGTGAACAAACCCTGGTTATTACAGCCATTGGTTATAATGGCTGGGAACAAAAGATTACTCTAAAAGATTCTACGCTAGCCTTCTCTGTAAATCTCAAAGAAGAGATCAATGAAATGAAGGCTGTTGTGATCACTGCCGGTGCCTTCGAGGCCAGCGATAAAAAAAGAACCACCGTATTGAATTCAATTGATATCGTCACCACGGCAAGTGCCAATGCGGATATTACCGGTGCTATTAAAACTTTACCTGGTGCTCAGCAGGTTGGTGAAAGCGAAGGCCTTTTTGTAAGGGGCGGAACAGCTTCCGAAACCAAGACCTTTATTGATGGCACCCTGGTGAATAACTTTTTTTATACCAGTGTGCCCAATATAGCCCAGAGAGGAAGGTTCTCGCCATTCATTTTCAAAGGCACTGTATTCAGTGCAGGAGGTTATTCTGCATTATATGGCCAGGCATTGTCTTCGGCATTGATCCTTGAATCTATTGACCTTCCTGATAGAAGCAGTGCCAACATCAGCATTTCTCCAATTGGTGGTGCGCTAGGCATTCAAAAGCTCACTAAAAATAAAAAAGCATCATGGGGAGTGAATTATGGATATACCAATATTGTTTTAGCCTATAAGGTACTTAACCCAAGGGTGGATTATTTCCACATGCCTGAGTTTCATACTGGCGATGCTAACTTCAGGATCAAGACATCTAATTCAGGTATTTTAAAATACTATGGTTATTTCAGCCAAAATCAATTGGGAGTCCGAAACCCAAGCCTGGATACATTAGGATATAAGGACGCTTTCCGTTTGAAAAATTTCAATATGTACCACAACCTGGCCTGGAGGGAGAACATAGGTGCTTACTGGAAGTTCAATGGCGGTGTTTCCTACACTAATAACAAGGACAATATAGAAGGTAGCACCGAAGATGACGGTAATAACAAAGTGACACTGGAAGGATTGGAATACAAGAACTTTCACCTTGACGCACATGGCGATTACTTCAATGCCAAGGCAGTTTTTGAAAGAAGGCTTAGAGGCCTTAGCGCTGTAAGGTTCGGCTCAGAGTATAATTATAGCAACGACAAGGCTGACTATACTTTATATAACGGCAACAAGTATCCTAATATTATTAAGGAAACCCTGGTGTCTGGTTTTGCAGAAGCAGATATATACCTTACTAATGACCTGGCAGCCAAGATCGGCAGCCGCCTTGAGCATTCAGCGCTGTTAAATAAGTTTAACCTGGCGCCGCGGGCATCGTTGGCCTATAAGGTCGGTAGAGAAGCACAGGCCTCCCTGGCCTATGGCATATTCTATCAAAATCCTGAGAGAAGATATCTTCCTTCTCCAAATGCACTTACCTTTTCAAAAGCTACTCACTATATTGCCCAATATCAAAAGGTCACCAACCTGACCACTTTTAGGGTAGAGACTTTTTATAAAAAGTACGACGACCTGCTCAAGACTTCTATCAACAATAACCAGGAAACCGCCTCATCCAACCAGGGCTTTGGTTATGCCAAAGGAGTTGAGTTCTTTTGGAGAGATAAAAAGACTGTGAAGAATTTCGATTACTGGATATCTTATTCCTACCTCGATACCAAAAGAGACTTCCTGAATTTCCCTGGAGAAATGGAACCCAACTTTGCTGCGAAGCATACGGCGAACCTTGTATTGAAGAAATTTGTCAGTGGTCTGCGCACGCAGTTCAATGCCAACTATCAATATGCCTCAGGCCGGCCATATTACAACATCCGCTATGACAATGCCAATAATAAATATAACGTCTATGACCAGGGCCGTACTAAAGATTTCAACAGTGTAAGCCTTAGCGTGAATTATTTGCCTAATGTCTTTAAAAAGGGAGCCAATCAATTCACTGTCTTTGTATTTTCTGTAACGAATGTGCTGGGCAGCAACCAGGTGTTTGGTTATAATTATTCCTACAATGGACTGCGTAAGCAGGCCATCATTCCTCCCACCAAGACATTTGTTTACCTGGGTGTGTTCCTGAGTTTTGGTGTGGACAGAACACAAGAAGTGATCAACAGCAACCTATAAATATTCATTCTCAACATTTTTAAAATAATAACAGATAACTTTAAAACAATCAATATGAAAAAAATCTTCCTGACAGTTTTATCATCTTTTATACTGTTAAGCACATTTGCTCAAAGCGATAAATACCATAATGCCATGTTGCAAAAAGTGCAGGCTATGGACACTACCCACAACATAGATAATATCAAAGACCTCGCCGGTGCTTTCGAACGTATTGGAGATGCAGAAAAGACTCAATGGCTGCCTTATTATTATGCTGCTTTGGCGCATGTAAATACTGGCTATATGCTTTCCATGGGTAAGATGGGAGGGATGGCAGACCAGCTTGATCCTATAGCTGACAAAGCCGATGCCCTACTGTCCAAAGCTGAAGCCCTAAGCGATAAAAACTCCGAAATATACATTGTCAGGAAAATGATAGCTACGCTGCGCATGATGGGCGATCCAATGAACCGTTATATGACCTATGGCCCGCAGGCACAGGAAGCCCTGGAAACTGCCAAAAGATTGAACCCCGAAAATCCCAGGGTGTACCTGCTGGAAGCCCAGGATAAATTTTATACCCCCGAGCAATATGGTGGTAGCAAAGAAGAAGCTAAGAAACTATTTGAGCAGGCAGGTAAAAAATATGAAACATTTAAGCCTGCATCTGATATTGATCCTAACTGGGGCAGGCCAATTATGCAATACATAATGAGCCAGATGAAATGATGATTGCTTCAAAAGTCATTTAACCTCATAAACTATGGAAGATAATTTTTCACCCCGGCAAAGCCTGGATCTGATACAGGCTATGATCAGTAAAACAAAATCAAACCTTAGTGAGAACAGCATTTACTTTTTGCTCTGGGGTTGGGTCACATTCATAGCCATTATCGGGCAATTTATTTTAAAAGTGGTGCTCAGTTATGAGCACCACTATCTTGTTTGGCTATTGACCATTCCCACAGCTGTGATCAGTTTTGTATACTCAGCACGCAGGCACAACAGGCATAAGTTAAAGACCTATATTGGCGAGAGTATGAGTTACCTGTGGACAGGAATAGGCATAAGCATATTTATTCTTTGCATGATCATCACCCGTACCACAGGTGGATGGCTAAATGCCTGGCCTTTTTTTATCCTGATGTATGGTTTGGGCACTTTTGTTTCCGGTATGATATTGAAGTTTAAACCCCTGGTCATTGGAGGGGTATTGTGCTGGTTGCTTACCATCATCAGTCTCTTTGTAAACTTCGATTACCAGTTGTTATTGGCAGGAGCAGCTATCTTATGCAGCTATATCATTCCCGGCCATCTTTTACGCACAGCTAATTATCAATAAAATGGAAGAAAAACAGATAACAGAACAGGAAGGCCTGTTGCTCATTCAGCAAATGATCGCTACAGCCAAGAAGGAACAAAAGGATGATGGTAAAGGCTGGATCATTTGGGGATGGATGTTATTCCTGGCCTCTGTATTAACAGTGTTGAACATTCACTTCGGCTGGTTTCAAACATTCTTTTTCTGGAATTTCTTCGGAGTCATCACACTTGTTGCACTTTCTTATCAATCCATCAGCTACCTGTTCCTGCGGAAAACAGAAAAGGTCCGCACCTATACCAAAGATCTTTTTCAACGTTTGAATACGGGCTTTTTTATCAGCCTGATGTTTATTATTGTGGCCATCAATGTCAACATCTCACCAACTATAGGCTTTTCATTATTGGTAAGCCTCTATGCTTTCTGGATCCTGATATATGGTAGCGCCCTCAACTTTCGCCCCTCCATCATTGCCGCCTATCTCACCTGGGGCATTGGATTTGCTTCTTTATTTGCAAAATCTTTTGAGCAGGTGATGTTGTTTCATGCAGCAGCAGTATTAGTTGGTTATATTATTCCGGGCCATATTGCCAATAACGAATTCAGGAAATTGCACCAGCGAAATAAAGTAGTAGAAAGTGTTTAAAGATCTGGACCCCATATTACATTCTCAATTGCGCCTGGCCGTTATGTCCCTGCTTATTGGTGTTAAGGAAGCAGAGTTTACTTATATAAAGGAAAAGACAGGAGCCACTGCAGGCAATTTAAGTGTGCAGGTTCAAAAGTTGAAAGATGCCGGGTATATTGATGTAACCAAGCAATTTAAAGACAATTATCCCCAAACCTTATGCAAGGTCACTTCTGCAGGTATCAAAGCGTTTGAAGTGTACGTTCAGGCCTTACAGGAATACATAAAAAAATAAGGAAGGCTCCTGGAAAGGAGCCCTCGAATCTATAATCCGTACCGAAAAAAGGTAAACTATCTTTTTAGGAACTTAACATGTTGTGTACTTTGCTGGTCTCCGATCTCAAGTATGTAAGTACCTGTGTATAGCTTACCATCCAAAGAAAAGGTTAGGGTATTGGTGCCTTTGACAAAGGTTTTTTCCTCACTCATCATCCTGTTGCCCGCCACATTATAAATATTGATCTTGACTTTTCCGCCAGTTGCGGAATAGTAATTGAAGCTTAGGTAAGTATCGACCGGGTTCTGTGCCAACTGTACTCCTGTTTTCCCGGCCAGGCCGCCTTCAACGAATACCACATCAGAGTAAAAGCTATGGGCTGACTTGTCGGTGATCTTTATCCTGTAATAAGTTGGGGCATTGTTCAATGTTTCTATATATTGATAGCTGGCCCTTCCTTGCTTATCTGACACGGCTACCAGGCTCACACTCCTGAAATTAATGCCGTCATTGCTTTTTTCTACCTGCAATTGCAGGGCCGATTCATTCTCACTCACTGTCCATTGAAGCCTGCTTTTATCCTGGTCTTTTGTACCGCTGAAAGAAATTAGTTTAACAGGTAAAACATTCACATTGGGTATCAATCTTATGTTATCAATACATCCTGCGCTGGTCATTACCTGCACCAGTACATTGGCATCATAAGGAAAAAATAAAGTAGAAAAAGGCCCATCAGCAACTGTGTTCTCCGTCTTGCTTATTAAATAAGTATCTCCGGCATCCAGGTCGCCTGGCACGGAACCATTATCTACATATAGGTTAAGCGTTACAGGAAAGTCAACCAATGGTCCTGCTACTGCATCGTAGTTAATGGTAGATCCACCCAAAGCTGTTCCATGAACGATGGCAGCAGCAATACTAATATCGGGTATGACTACTAAACTGGCTCCGCCATTGCTCACACCTGGCGAGTGGTTTACTTGTGCACTTGATTTTGTCCATGTGCCGCAATAGCCATCTTTCAACCTGATATATCCGTTATCTGATCCCACATCCTGTATCACATATTCAGGATTCACATTGGCGTAGCCTGAAAAATTGATGGTAAAGTCCGGTGATGTGCCTGTCATATCTACAAACAAACTGGGTAATCCTATGATATACGAAGGTAAGAAGGTAGCACCCCCGGTTCCGCCCAGGAATGTGTTTTGCAGCATACCGTTTTTATAAACAAATACATTATAGGTTGCACCCTGACCTCCTATCTTATTAAAAAAGTCATTAAAATTAGAAGGAATAGGGTCAAGGTCATAGCTGGCGTTTCCGTCAATAGCTGCACTGACACTGGTACCAAGTATCCATTTTTTCAAATAGCCATTATTATCGGAAAGAAAGGTTATGTCATTCCAACTGAACTGGGAATTAGGACTGTTTGAAACTCCCTGGTAATTGAATGGAACCTTGGAAGAACCTACAAAGAATCCTTTGGGAGCTACACTTAGTGCAGGGATGTCCAAAACATAAAAGCCTTTTTGTCCTCCTGCTTCAAAATAAGTAACCATAGTATAGTTATCCATGGAAGTGGATGTAGGGCTATTGTTATAAAATTCAAAGAACTCCTGCCTGGCGCTTCCCGGTATGGCATACACCTCGTTCAGGATAGCCTGGGCTTGCACATGCAGGCCTGCAAAGGCAGTGATCAAAAGGGTAAAGATTCGTTTCATTTCTTCAGTTTTGAATTGAAAGATTCAAATTCATATCCTAAGAAATATTGGATGGTGGGCGAAGGTCATTTAAGCAAGTGGTAAAGATCAAACAGCCCTGTAGCAGGGCTGTTTTGACTGCTGTGCTTATTGATTGCTGTACATGATCTTTTGAGAAAGCCTTGTTGTTTTGGTTGCTAATTCCACAATATACATTCCATTGGTATAGTTTCCGTTCAATGCTACTGTAGCTGTGTTTACACCGGCAGAAGCATTCAGGGTTTGCTTTTGAATAGTGCGGCCAGTATGATCGTAGATCGTTACCTGGGCTGCTTCGTTTGCGTCATTGTTAAAGCTGATGATCATTTTCTCTCTTACAGGGTTGGTGATCACCTGCAGGCTTTTCTGTGTTGACAATGAGCTGTTGAATACAAGGATCTTTGAGTATTCTGCTTTGTAATTGTTATCATACATCTTCAAGCGGTACATTACTTTTTCGGCAGAAATGTTTTCTGTAAAGCTGTATTGAGCATCACCAGATTTTGTGCTGGCGCTTACAGTTCCGGCGGTAACGAAATCGATACCATTGGTGCTTCTTTGTACTTCAAAATTCCTGGCGGTTTCATTCTCAGCTACCATCCACTGCAACTGTGTTTTGCTTTTGTTTACAGATCCATTGAAACTCACCAGTTTCACAGGTAATGGTAATGGTGCATTGCTCGCAGCCAATCTTGCATTGGTTGTCAATGATAAGGCGGTAATAGTTTTATCATTTCCTACAGAAAGAGATAACCTGATTTTAAAATTAGTATTTGCAGGAAAGGTAGATCCTGGTACAAAAGTAAAGTAGTAATTTCCTCCGCCACTGGTGAATGTAAAAGGTGATGCTGAGTATGAAAGTATTTGTTGCGGTGAACCGTATACAATGCTTATGATTGGAGTAGCAGTTGTAGGTTGGCTCGCAGCATTTGATAAAAGATATTGAAAGTAAATGGCTGTTTGAGAACCATTATAATAATATTCAGGAGAAGTTAATTCAGTAGTCTTGTTTTTTGGAAATGCATTGATAGTTGTCGTGTTAGTACTTGAAAAGCCATTTGGAATATCATTCACTACTAACGGTGCTCCCCATGCGGGTGTTGGATTTGGGTCAACAGTGCTAATTGTTCCTGTAGGTCCTGTTTGGGCGGAAAGGTTAGTAAGAATAAGGCATAATGATGCAAATAAGGTAGAGATCCTTCTCATGACGGTACGTTTTAAGTTTGATTATAGATTATGAATTCTCTAAGGAAATTGGGAAGGTTGTTCTCAGGAGATTTGGCAATTAGTATGGTAAATGCAAAGGATTGGAATCAGGCTTCAAAAAGATAGGTGGACTTAAAAGCGGATTTCGAAGGATAAAGTTTTGGTCTTGGGCTTTTATCAATAATTGTACGTGGAGGAAATAATACTTACAGATGTGTAGCATTAAAGTGAAAGGACCAGGTACAGATTATTGTTGTTGTGCTTTTCAAAGGATTGGTAGAACAAACATAATAGGTGTTTTTCACTATTGCAAGTGTTTCTACTAAAAAAATCTACAGATTTACCGTATTTCCCGCAATAATTTTACCATTACGCATTGAAAACTAAGGGTTTTTGCTAGCCTGCATGTAGGTAAAAAAATTTTAAAAATAGGTAGGCTTTTCATTGCATTTCATGAAAAAAGCCTCCCTGTCAGAAGGCTTTTATATCAATAATCTCAGTTGAGTTATTGACTATCGCTTATCGATAGTATCATCTATCCTTTCATCCTCTACATTCTTCAGTACTTCAGCAGTTATCTTTCGAAGGGGGTTCCGGTTGCGCTCTTCATACTCATTGCGCCGGTTGATGATATCCAGGCATTCAAATACCGCGTTGGTAAAGGAGCCGGCATCGGCCTTATTTTTACCTGCAATGTCAAAGGCTGTTCCATGATCGGGCGATGTACGCACAAAGGGCAAGCCGGCCGTAAAGTTCACGCCTTCACCTACAGCAATGGTCTTGAAGGGAATCAGGCCCTGGTCGTGATACATGGCCAGCACGGCATCAAACTGCAGGTAGCTTCTGCGGGCAAAAAATGCATCGGCACTATATGGGCCAAATACCAGCTTGTCATTCTTTGCTTCTTTTATAGCAGGCTTAATAATTTGCTCTTCTTCATTGCCTATCAGTCCTTCATCCCCGGCATGCGGGTTTAATCCAAGCACTGCTATTTTGGGCTTATCAATTCCAAAGTCCTTTTTCAGGCTGGTATGTAGCAGGTTGAGCTTCGATAAAATAGCCTGTTTTGTAATGTGGTTGGCAATTTCTTTCACTGGGATATGCTCTGTGACCAGTGCCACCCGTATATCAGTCGCATACAGCAGCATCAATACATCTTTGGCGCCGGCCACTGCCTGCAGGAAAGGAGTATGCCCGGTAAACCTGAATTCATCAGATTGAACATTATTCTTATGAATAGGAGCGGTCACCAATCCTTGTATATGTCCCTGGTGCAATGCGTCAGCTGCTGCTAACAGCGACTTTACAGCATATTTCCCGCCCATCTCATTCAATTGTCCCGGGCTGATGGCCAATTCTTCCTCCCAGCAATTGAAAATATTGATCTGTTTAGGATTGACCTTGCTGAAATCCTTAATGCTCTGGTAGTTGAAATGAGCTTCAGGTACAGACCTTTTATAAAAGTTGATCAGCTTATTCGATCCAAATATCACAGGCGTACAATGTTCCAGTATCCGGTGATCAGAAAAAGTTTTAATGATCAATTCCGTCCCAATACCATTGATATCGCCGCAGGAAATGCCTATAACAGGTTTATTCATATCCAAATTTCAGCAAATAAATGAAAATAGTAAGAAACTAAGTGCTGGAAGGGAAGAGAGCAAGGCAAAAGTCAAAAGGAAAAAGTAAAAATTGGGAGGAATGGAAAATGAAAAATGTCTTGTGTAAAAGAGGTTGACAAGTACAAGGGTTGACTTGTTGACAGGGAATGAGCATGTTTGTCCTTAACGGACTCCCTTAGGATAACCATATCGGTAGCATAAAAGGATAAATCTTTTAAAGCCTTCCAGCTGAACGACTTCTGGGTTTCCAGGTTGATATCCAGTAAAATTTGCTGCTACCTGGTATCATTCTGTTAACCATCTCCAGGCAACCAACTGTATAGCAACGCCCTACTTACCTCCTATCTGCGGTATAGATACTGCGTGGTGATCACGCACTAAGTATAGCGTAGATAGGAAGAAGGATGGGCTTTGGTGGGAAGGAGACTGGAATGAACCGCAGAATATCGAACAAGGAATATCGAATGTCGAAGGAAGAGATCTAAGATTAATTAGATTCCATAGGATTTTTGAGGAGATGGGGTACTCCCTGTC
>JAEZLJ010000170.1 GCA_023415275.1 Bacteroidota bacterium | reverse complement strand
GGAGTATCCTGGGCTTAGATAGGGCGTTGCTATACCGTAGCTATGCCTTTGATAGCTGGTTTCCCGGGTTATTGTCAAAGATTTACAGGCTGCATCACCATGGTTCCATTGCGGAAGGTGTTAGCTTCAGTGGCTTATCTATTGAATTTAATGAGGGAGTTTGTCTCTTAACAACCCATAAACCCAAGTGCCTGCAATAGCGCTTAGCAGGGTGACCAAAACGATGACCAGGCCTGTGCCGATCTGGGCAAACAAGGGGCCTGGACAGGCGCCTGTTATGGCCCATCCCAATCCAAATATCAATCCCCCTATAATCTGTCCTTTATTGAATTTTTTATTAGGTAACAGGATCGGTTCGCCATAGATGGTCTTTACCTTAAAGCGCTTGATGAGCCAGACCGAAATGATGCCGGTAACTACAGCAGATCCAATGACGCCATACATGTGAAAGCTTTCCAGCCGGAACATTTCCTGGATGCGGAACCAGGACACTACTTCTGATTTGACCAGGATGATGCCGAAGATCATGCCCATGGCAGCATATTTAAAGTTGTACCACCAGGGGTGCTTTAATTCAGACTCGTTGATACAGATGGCATCCAGCGACCTGACCTCAAAATCAGTATTGACAGGTTCCAGGGTAGTTTCTATTGTTTTCATGGCTATTATAGTTTAAGGATAAAGGGTAAGATAAGGTTGGCCATGATGAATCCACCCAGCATAAAGCAAATGGTAGCCACCAGTGAGGGCCATTGAAGATTAGAAAGACCCATAATGGAATGCCCCGAGGTGCATCCCCCTGCATAACGGGTTCCAAAGCCTACCAGGAAGCCGCCGCCAATGATCATGATGGCACTGCGCAGTGTAAGCAATTGCTTCCAGCTGAATACTTCTGCAGGCAAAAAGGAATCGTGGCCATTAATGCCATAGTGCTGCAGATCGGCTACCAGGCGGGGGTCCACAGGGCCGGGCTGATGTTGAAACAGGAACCAGGCAATGGCAGCCCCCCCTGCAATGCCAGCTACAAAGAAAAGGTTCCAGATCTCCCGTTTCCAGTCGTAGGAAAAGAAGGGGATCTTTAATGGTAAGCAGGCAGCACAAATATGCCGCAGGGAAGATGAGATGCCAAAGGCCTTATTGCCTAATAAAAGCAATATGGGAACTGTTAATCCAATTAAAGGTCCTGCCACGTACCATGGCCAGGGTTGCCTGAGAATGTCCATAATTATCCAGGTGTTTTAAAAACTGTAATTGTTGTATAGTCATGCAAAGTTAAAAACCAATGCTGCGGGCAGGAGGGAATGTGGATGAAATAGATAACCGGAAAGCACCCGGTATAGTCATCCCATGCTCCCTGGAGCAACATTTCTTTAACCTGCCATCACAAAAACCGGGCTATTGATTGCTTTTGGATGGTCAGATAATATTATTGAGGTGCAACCAGGAACCGCCATTGTAAGCCGTAATTCCATGGCTTTCGAGGAATGACCTGGCGGTTTCGCTTCTCATACCACTTTGGCAAACTGTTATGACCTGCTTGCTATAATCCCTGATTTCTTCAAGGTGCTCCTTAAGCGTATCGAGCGGTATATTCCGGGAACCTTTTATATGCCCGGAGGCATACTCCAAAGGCGAACGTACATCAAGGATAATAGCTCCTTGCTTCAATACCTCAGAAAGACTGGCCTGGGATTTTCCAGGTTTATTTAAAAAGGACAGCATATTTAATTGTTTTTATCGTGAAATGTTTATTCATGGATGATGGTCAATGATCAGTTGCCTGCCAAACCCACCCTAGGTATTCCAGGTTGGTATACCTGCTGGTTGATGATCATCAATCCCTGAGCTGGCGTAAAATTCACGAAGATTATATCCATGAAAAGTGATCAAAGTCACGTAAGGAGAATTTTAATAAATAGTATTATCAAGAAGCTATTACCTGCATCTGGATGCACTAATTTTTATGCATCCATCTTATAATTATTCAGACATCATCTCTACAGGCTGATCAAATTCTGCATTGCACGAGAAGCAATGCCAGGTTTTATCTGAGGCCACAGCATAATCGCCAAAGAAAAAACCTGCCAGGGCACTAAGCCAGTTTAAAGGTTTGCGGGGACTGCTTATAAATTCTATTTCATGACTGCCGCAGTTAGGACAGGCCACGGTACTTTTTCTTTCATCGGTGTATTGCTGCATTAGTTGAAGGGCTCTTTCTAACTGCTCTTTTGGTACCATCAACTTGATACCACCTACAGCCCCTGTCCATATAGGATTAATGGTTACGGTATTTTCATCTTTTAGCCAGCAAACAATACCTTCTTCCTCGAGCTTACCCATAATGATATGAGCCTCTATATAATTGGTAAAACTTTGCAGCAGTATAAATTCCATCTTATTCCAGTTAGGATTTCGAACGGCCTGGCCTGTTGAAAGGCGGTGCAAACAAAGTTAGTTTTTTAAAACAATTTACCCACCTCTGCCGTAGCGGCTGCATTCATACAATAAACTATATTGCCTTATGATGTTAGTGCCAGGGTTGGTTGATCATTTGGAACAATTGCAACAGATTCGTGCTTTGAACGAAAAGAATTTAAAGGAACATATAAGCCCGACAGAGCAAAATGAGCAGGGCTTTCTTTCCTGGTCTTACCCGCTAGACCTGCTGAAACGGATGAACGATCTTGCTAAAAGCGTCATAGTTACCGACGGGGACAACCTGGCAGGTTATGCGCTTACCACTCTTAGGGAAGCAAGAAGTTTTCACCCTGAGCTTGACCTGATGTTTAAAAATTTTGAAGGCCTTGCATTTAAAGGCCGGTCCCTGTTCTCTTATAATTTTTATTGCATGGGACAGATATGTATTGCCAAAGAATACCGTGGAATGGGCATTGTTGATATGCTATATGATCAGCATCGAAAAACCTATGGCCATCAATATGAGTTCATACTAACGGAAATATCTACCCGAAACGTACGTTCCATGAAGGCACATGAAAAGATCGGGTTTCAAACCATACATCATCATCGCGATCATATGGATGAATGGGCAGTGGTGATTTGGGACTGGAGCTAATAAAAAAGCGGCTGTAGCAGCCGCCAGTTTATCTTGGTTGTTGGTTTTGGATGAGCCTTTATCTTAATTTATTTCATTGATCCATTGCCGGGCAAAAGCAACTGCAGGATCTATCACTTCCTTTCCTGCACGGAATATTTGCTTCCAGTCGTAGGCCTTGGCTTCATAAAGAGGATTTACAAATTTCTTCTTTCCATTGACCATTTTTAGTTCGGCTGAAAAGTCCACCGTGCCTGCCAGGTCTATGAATTTTTGCAATCTTTTTTTGATCACCTGCCTGTAATCAGCAGGGTATTCTTCTTCCCATTGTTTCATGCTTTCCTCGTGAGAGCGCAGATTATTATCCTGGCTCATCAGCTCACTTTGGTAGAAAAGATCTATCATCTTGCTGTTAGGATCTTTATAATCTTTCAGGTTGTTTTTCAATAAATCCAGCATGGGTTGCAAAGCCTTGACCATTTCAGGTTTCATGGTCTTCAGGTTGGCTTCTGTTTCTTTGATGGACTTTTCTGCTTCTGCTATCTTTTCCTTCCTGATATCTTCCTTTGTTCTACTCACCTGCTCGTGCTTAACAGGCTTTGCATAATTCCGCTGTTGATGATATTGCTTTTTAAACGCATCGCTGTTTACCTGCTGCTTCACATATGCCAGCAGATCTTTGGCAACAGCCGCCCTGTCTCCAGCCAGGATATTTTTAGCTTTATCTGCACCGTAATAATAGAATGCTCCATTTAAAAAACTTTCTTCAATATTCTTCAAGCCTTTCTCTTTGCTAATACCTAATTGTTGCCAAACATCTGCATAGAGCCTATGCATTTTGAAAGACATAAAGGCAAAAGAAACGGCAATGAGTGCTATAACACCCAGGCCTGCTTTGATACGGAGAAGGCGATATTTTTTGTGTGAAGGCTGCATGGTTTGGTTGTTTGAGTTGTAAAATTGGGATGCGCTCAAGAACCAGGCAATCAAGCATTGCATGATTTGAGCAAACAGCAGCATGAAATGAATAATATCACTGAGGATATGAAGGCTACAGACCTTCGCATATTATTTTATCGTGAGTTTTATAAACTTTAACGAAAAAACCCTGTATACCTCGTAATCTGGTTTAGATTCGTAAAAATTGAATGGCCTAAAATGCACTCCACCGACCATGCTGAAAGAAATAAGAACGCTCCTGTAGCAAATACTGAACGGCCTTATGGTACCGATCAATCATTGAGTTCCGTATGGGGCCAGGTAAGCCAATTGGCCGATGCCATGCCACAGTTGGTATGGATAGCACAGCCCAACGGAGAAGTAGTATATTATAATGACCGGATCACGGATTTTTCGGGTGCGTATAAGGACAATGAAGGGAATTGGATGTGGGAAGGATTGTTACACCCGGATGATAAGACCAGCACCGATAAAGCCTGGAAGGAAGCAGTAAGAACAGGGGGCACCTATGATATTGAGCACAGGGTGTTGATGAAGGATGGGGAATATCGCTGGCACCTGAGCCGGGCCTATCCACAGCAAGATAAAAATGGTACCATTCTGAGATGGTTGGGTACAGCTACCGATATACATGAACAAAAACTGGTGGAGCAAAAGGTGAAGGAGGCAGAAAAGCGTTGGCGCACTGCACTGGAAGCCACAGAAATGGGCACCTGGGAATATGATCCTGCCAATAAAACCTTTTTTCTTTCAGATGTAGCCAAAAAGATCAGGGGCATAGGGCCTGAATTTGATAAACCTTTCGAGATTCACAGGGAGACCATTCATCCAGACGATCTGCACCAGGTGGTGAATGCCATGGAACAAGCGCTGGCGAAAGGAGATGAAAACGTGTTCCAGGTAGCTTACAGGGTATTCAAAAAAGGACAGCAAGGATTATACTGGATCCGCTCCATTGGTAAGGTGATATGCGGCCCGGATAAGAGACCACATCGTGTGATCGGGATCATGCAGGATATCACTGCCCAGAAAGCTGCTGAGGAACAATTGCAATACCTGGCCACGCTAACCCAGAACATTGCAGACGCGGTTGTGGGCACGGATCTAAACCAACTGATTACCAACTGGAATAAAGGTGCAGAAGAATTGTATGGCTGGAAAAAGGAAGAGATCATGGGAAAGAATGTTGATGATGTACTTCAGACAACATTCCTCTCTGAAAATGACAGGAAGGCCCTGGATGTAGAATTCAACACGGAAGGCCATTGGGATGGCGAAGTGTATCAAAAACATAAGAACGGCCAGTTATTGACCGTATTGGTATCAGTGGCAAGGATGATGGATGCCAGGGGGATTCACATAGGGGCCGTTGCCGTCAATAAAGATGTGACAGCCCAACGTAAGGCAGCACAATTATTAAAAGAAAGTGAGTCGCGCTTTCGTGTATTGACCAACACCATTCCCCAAATTGTTTGGGTAAGTTCAGCCGAAGGCCATATGGAATACCTTAATGAACAATGGTATAAGATCACCGGTCAATCAGTGATCGAGGCCATGGAGAACCGGATAGAAATGATGCACCCCGGGGATGTGCAGGTAATGTCCGAAAAATGGCAAAAAGCATTGGTGGATGGAAAGTCTTTTTCTGCGGAATACAGGTTAAGGAATAAAATAACAGGTCATTACCGTTGGTTCTTTTGCAACATCCAGCCGTTGAAGAATGATGAAGGCAAGGTATTGAAGTGGATCGGTGCCTCTACAGACATTCAACACTTTAAGGATATTTCGGTGGTGCTGGAGCAGCAGGTGCAGGAGCGTACGCTGGAGCTGGAACAATTGAACAGGACCTTGCAGGATAAAGCAGAAGAACTGCGCCGGTCGAACGAGGACTTGCAACAGTTTGCACACGTGGCCAGCCATGACCTAAAGGAGCCGCTACGAAAGATTAAAACCTACGGCAGCCGCCTGGTAGATGAATTCGGGTCTACCCTTCCCGCAAAAGCCTTATCCTACCTGGAAAAAATGGAATCGGCAGCTACCAGGATGAATAGCATGATAGACGGTGTGCTGGGATATTCCATGTTAGGAGCCTCTGAGCAGGTGATTGAACCAGTAGATCTGAACGAATTAATAGAAAATATTAAGAGCGACCTGGAGATAGTGATCGAGCAAAAAAATGCAGTGATAGAGTATGAAAAGTTGCCGGTAATTGAAGGGGCGCCGATATTAATTTACCAGCTATTTTATAATCTCATCAATAACTCTCTTAAGTTTTCTATTGCAGGTACAGTACCAAGGATACGCCTTTCCAGCTCTGACTACAATGTGGCACAGGTAAAACACAACATACCTTTAAAGCCAGGCATACAATACAAACGACTTACTGTGGCAGACAATGGTATTGGCTTTGACCAGGCATATGCAGAAAAGATATTCAAGACCTTTACCCGCCTGAATGCAAAGGACAAGTATGAAGGAACAGGGCTGGGCCTTTCGCTATGTAAAAAAATCGTTCAGCGGCATCATGGAACCATAGAAGCAACAGGCAAGCTGAATGAAGGAGCTGAGTTTACCATTGTGTTGCCAGAGCACCAATCAGCCAAGTACGCCTAATAAACAGACCGGGATCAGTAATGAAAGTGAGGATGGTTTTGTTTGGCCTTCTGCATAAAATCAGAATGAAGCTGCCATTTCATAAATCCATTGCTGTTGCCCAGGAACACAAATCCATTCTTTTGCAACACACGTTGTGAGGCTATGTTATCGGGTAAGGTCTCAGCCCTTACCGAGCGCACATATTTCTGGTTCATGGCCCAAAGGCACAGCACTTCAACGGCTTCAGTAATGTAGCCCTTTCTTTCAAAGGCAGGGTAAATGCCATAGCCGATCTCCACACTGCCATTTTCACAGGGTTCGCCTTTAAAACAGAGATCCCCGATCATGCAATTGTATTCTTTGCTGATCATGGTCCACAGCGTGAAGAAATGGAAATTCTGATGATCTTCCATTTCAGGCGACAGGGTTTTTTGCAGGCTCTCCCTTAAATCTGGGTGTATGTCCCTTGGTTTCCAGTTGATATTTAATTCTTTTTCAAGGGAACCATCATTTTGAAGGTACAATTTCAATTGTTCATACGTTAATGGGTGCAGGTACAGCCTTGCTGTTTCAATGCTATTCTTCATGTTTCGCCTGTGTTATAGACTAAAAATGGAGTAAAAAAACTTAAGATCCCAGGTTTAATGAAACCATTTGCACATTTAATTGAATGAATTGTAAAAACAGGACACTATATATTTCAAAAAGTTTTTACCTTAAATGGTATATCAGGCATACTATTAGCTCTGTAATAAGGTATAGATCTACATTTTCTCCTTTTCCACTACCTATGATCCAGTGTACAACCTTCCTGTGAACGACAAAAAGGTGAGTTATGAAAAAGGTATACCTGTTGCTTCGCAACAACCACGAAAGAGGACCTTTCACTGTTGATGAATTACTACAGCAACATTTACGTCCTACAGACCTTGTTTGGGTTGAAGGTATCAGCCAAGCATGGTCCTATCCATCAGAGGTGCCTGAATTAAAGACTTACTTCAGTGGAGCTCCTTATACACTCCCATCGGTGCATTACCAAATTACTGACGCTTCGTCAAACGACGATATTGAATTGAGGGCGGAAGAAATAAGGCAAAAAATATTGTCTTTCACTCCCAAATATTATACAGCCCCAATGCAGCCTCCGAAACCTTTATCATCTACAGCTCAACCCATACATCATGAAGAGGAAATAGAATTTATTGACCACCGGAAAAAAGAGACCTATGCATTTGAATGGATGTCTGCAGCCATGGTAACATTATTGGTAGTAGCCGGTGTTTATGGAGGCCAAAAATACATCCTTGCTAAGAGGCATCAGAATAATTCGGTAGTGACCAGGACAGTGAATGCGGATACCCATGCTGCGAAATCATTTCCTGCCAGGCCAGTGAACAAAGTGATTATAGATTCTGTTGCGTCTGTTGATACTACCACCTTAGCCATCGACAGCTTGTTGGCCTCACCTAAACATGATTATTCGGCATCAATCAAACCACATAAAATAAAAGACAGTGCTAAAACAGTAGTTGTAAAAGATTCCAGCAACAACCATGTAGCAGCTACAGAAGTTGCTCCGCCGATACTCCAGGAACCTGAACCCAAGGCGATGGAACCAGAAAAGAAAGATACGGTAGTTCAACAGCCAGAGGAAAAAAAGAAGTCCTTGGGACAAGTACTTAAGGGCTTATTTAAAAAGAAGAAAAAGAACCAGGAGCAGCCGGAGCCAGGCAATCCTGTTGATACTTCACACCACGAATAACCAGGAAAAGTACATGAGATAAGTATAAAGGGATATTGAGCCTGTCAATATCCCTTTTTTATGTATGCCTGCCAGGCTTTAATTATTTAGAACCGAGTGCAGGCTTGAGGAATAACATTTCAGACCAGGAGCGCTCAACGCCACTGCGTATAGACTGGGTATAGCTTTCCCAGGAGCCACTACCATTGGCTGATTCATACCTTTCCTTCATGGGAGCCCTGAAATTGCGTTCTCTTTCTTTTAACCCTTGTTTATACCTTGTTACTAAAGCCATTTGTGGCTCACCGGAACCACTGCTTTCATACACTGCAATGGTTTGTCCACTGGCATCCCATACCTTCTTCAACTTTTTAAGCATTTCTTCCAGGTCGCCGGAGTAACCTGGCTTTGGATATACGTGGGTGATGGATATTTTATCGCTGTAGGCGGTTAGTTCCACTGAACTGAGCTCGGGGCGAAAAACAGAATAACTATTCGATACCCGATCTGTAAGTAATGGAGCCACATTCCTATCCCAGTCGGCTGTGTGTTCTGCGCCCAGGTCGCCCCTTTTGTCGAAGGCGTCCCAGGATGCCGGACCTTCAGTAATATGATAACCGCCTGCATCAGGTCCTGACTCAATAGAATAAACCCGCCAGGCAAAATCGCCTTTGTGGTATTTCTGGGCATGTGCGGCCAAAGCTTTTTCGAACATTTGTACTTTATCCTGCTTGGGGAAGACGCGGTTTACAGATACTACTGTTTTGTCCTGGGCCAAAGCAATGAAAGGAAGGGCTAATAAGCCAATTAGAAACTTTCTCATGAGCGTAGCTTTTATTGATTAATAAATAAAAAAAGGCCGGGTAAAGAGACGGATGAGAAGTTTAGAAGGGATGCGTTTAGAGTTGGTCTATCCTAAGATACTCTGATTTTAGATGTGCGCAAAAACTGTTTAACATTTTTCAAAAGAGTAGATGCAATAAATCGTGAAGGGCACTGTATTCATTAAAGACCCCTACTTATTTTCTACCTGTTCATTGCTTAAGAACAGAGGCCATACGATTTTTTATCGCCGCTTAGAGCAAAGAGATTTGGGACATAAAAAAAGCGGCTGGTATAGCCGCTTTTTTATCATAGTTTTTATAGGTTAATAACGTCCGTCTTTTTTATCCATGCTACGGCCAATACCATATCCCACACCTGCACCTAATACACCACCCACAACGCCACCTACAACACGGTTACGTTTGTTGATGATAGCACCTGCTGCACCACCGGCCACACCACCAATTACGGCACCTTTGGCGGCCTTACTCCAACCTTTTTTAGCTTTAGCTGTATTGGAAGATGAAGAACTCATTGAGCCACTGCTGTAAGACCTGCTTCTTGAAGTAGACCTGGAGCTACGCGTAGAGGCTGCGGCAGGAGCAGCAGCAAATTGCTGTGCCTGATCCTGGTTCTGAACATTAGGCAGCTCATTTTGAGCTTTCCATGCCTGGAACTGAGACAGACCTGCTGTATCAGCAGCTAATCTTAGTGAGTCAGCCACTTTACGCGCCACATCTTCATTGTTTACTTTAGGGTTACTGTTGCAGGCCACCAATAAAGTAGATGTGATGGAAATTGCAAGGAACAAGTATAATATCTTTTTCATAGTCGTCATTTTTGATGGTAAATTTTTATTCATATCCTAGTCTTTTTGCCAACACCGTGCCATTCATAGTCAGTAAATGTTAATAGGTGTAAAGCTCTACAGATGATCGGATAAGGTGTTTATTTTCAAATAGTTACTATAATAAAATTTGTTAAGAAATTTTAAGTTGCCGGTTACTGCCAGTTCTTTGAGAATACCTTTTGCAAAAGCGTGGTAGTTCTTGCAGAGGCCGTGCTTCTTACTTCTTTTTCTTTTAATTCCAATTGTTGGAACATTTTTTCACTGACCATGCCTGCCATAAGATTGGCCAGGTCAAGATTTAATTTATTACCCACCAATACCTGTGCAGGTTTGATGATTTTTTCCCACTGTTCATTGAGTTTGTATTCATTCAAAGCAGATGCCATGGCTGGGGTAATAGCTTTACGCAGACTGTCGCCTATTGATGACCGGAGGTAATCTGTAGCGGATGTTCCTCCATTTTTGATAATCCTCATCGCATCAGAGAACTTCATATTGTTAATACCACTGATAAAGATGGGAACGGAAGCTGTGGCTGTTTTTTCAGCTGCTGTGCCCAAAGTAGTAGTAAATCGGTCTATTTCACCCGTAAGCCCCAATTGATTCAGGGTATTAAGAGTCTTACGCATAGACTCCGGAAATAAGGTAGCCATCACGGCTTCTTTACTAAAGGCTCCTGAAAGATTGCTCTGTTTGGCGCCTAAAGAAAGCATTTCACGAATAGCGGCAGCTGCATCGGCTTCGGTAAGGTTATAACTTCCAAAACGCATGCTGCTGCACGAAAATGACATTGGTAACAGGAAAGCGAACAAAAAGGGTATCAATAACTTTTTCATAGTTAAGTTTTAAGTGTCCTGAATTTTTGGCTTCATCAGAGACTACCAAACCATGCATAAGTTTTGCCGCAAATTGTTAAAATAATAAGCAGGTAATAAAAAATGGCTGGGATGCAGGGTTCAATGCCTGTTGGCATACTGTTCTAAAATATTCATCATTTCCTCATTTTCCTGTATGCGGGCATGGTCATACGGAGTTTTACCCCTGGCATCGGGCAGGTTGATATCAGCGCCGTTGGCTAATAATAAGCTGGCAATCCCGGCATTTCCAAATGTGGCGGCAAAGGTTAGTGCGGGTGCACCATTACTATTTCGAAGGTTTACATCCGCTCCTGCCTTTATCAGTTTTGCGGCCAGGTCATTATATCCTTTAAATGCAGCTCCCATCAAGGCAGTATTGCCTGCAGCATCCATGGCATCAGGATCAGCCCCATGTTGCAAAAGGAATTCAGCCACTTCTGAATTTTGATTGTACACGGCCAGGATCAATGCAGTATAACCCCTGGTGTCACTGGCATGAACCAGGCTATTGTCTTCATCATACAATCTTTTGACCTCTTCCAGGTTACCCTTGCGGCAGGCATCCAAAAAGGCAGATTCATTCATACTACTAATGTAACTACTATTTAAAACAAGTAAGCCCAGGTAGTTGCGATATGATTAAAAGCATGACCTTATGATATTATCGTCATACTATATACTAAGAATCATTTTTAATTTAAACTGTCAAAAAGGAACAAGTATGCTGGTGTACTTCTTTGTATTCCTGTTTTCTTTGCTGGTGGACCTGATTCCCTTTATTGGCCCCCCGGCATGGACAGTTATGGTCTTTTTCTACCTCAAATACGATCTCAATATCTGGATGGTATTGATCGCTGGGGTCATTGGATCGGCCATAGGGCGATACCTCTTTGCCCTGTACATTCCTTATATAAGCTCCAGGGTTTTGAATTCCAGAAAAGAAAATGATCTGCAATACCTCGGTGGAAAGCTTTCCGGCAACAAATGGAGAACACAGGCCTTTGTACTTTTTTACACATTGATACCAGTCCCTTCTTCTCCTCTTTTTACAGTGGCAGGACTGGCCAAGATCCACCCAATCCGTATCATACCTGCTTTTTTTGCAGGGAAATTCATCAGCGATGCTATTATGGTGTACGCAGGGGAATATGCAGCAGTTAATATTGATAATATACTAAAAGGATTTTTTTCCATAAAAGCTTTACTGGGGAGTATTGGAGGCATTGGGCTTCTGTTCCTGATCCTGTTTATTGACTGGCGGATATTGATTCAACAGAAAAAGCTAAAGCTAAGTTTTAGCATCTGGAAATAATGGTGAAAGACCTGGAGAGGGTAATAAAAAAAGAAAAGCACCAAGTTTGCATTTTATATATACCGAAGTATATACTACTTACTAACCCGATGCTTTTGAACTGATCATGACAGGAATCTTTTTGAAGGAAATCTGTCGTTCTCGATTCTGAATCTAAATTACTATTTCCAGGTGCCGGTTTCCAAATTTCGTTTTGCACTGATTGAGCACATAATTATGCACAGTGGTCACCTGTAAGCTGTTACATTTTTAAGCAGCTTCAGAGCATTTGACAACTCCTCTCTTTTTTTATCATCCATATTTTTGATCACACTGTCATCCTGGTAGAATTGCAGGATATTCTCACGAAGATCCTGGGTGACATTTTTAAATTCATGCTCTTTTAATTTAAGCACCAGTTCCAGATATGTTTTATCACATAATGGATATTCACCCGCCATTGTTTTTTTGCCGGTATCAAAATCCTTGTTCACCCAATGGATATCTTCGGGATCACGTGATTTTACATTTTGCTGGTAATGATAAACTACGGAATCAAAGCTGAGGATAAAGAGCTTTTCTGCTTCCGGCCCCGGGGTCTTAAATTTTAGTGCCTTCAATGGTCCTACTTTGGGAAGTATGCGGATGACAAAGG
>JAEZLJ010000164.1 GCA_023415275.1 Bacteroidota bacterium | reverse complement strand
AAAGGAGCTGAAGTATTTGGACAGAGTGGAGTAGTGACAAGCATCGAGGGAGGCAAAAAATACTGGGGTACGCCTGCAGAGGATTATACTAAAAAGAGAAAGGAAGTGGCCTGGATCAAAAGGATCCCTGAACTATGGGAGAAGGTGGTGGGAATGTCGAACAGATGAACAACCGGCCTTCGCTGAAGCTTCGGCAGACGAGTGGAATTTTGAAAGTTGAAGGGGAGTTGAACCACGGAGACAGGAAGACACGGAGAGGCACAGGGGAGAGGAATGTCGAACATTAGAACAAGGAATTTCGAATGTCGAAGGATTAGGCGGAGAGGCTTTTTTATTGGGGCTTTTTGAAGGTGGAAGGTTGAATAATGATCAATGTTCAACAATCAATGTTCAATTTCCAGGGGAGGGAAGAGAATGTTGAACATTAGGACAACCGGCCTTCGCTAAATCTATGGCAGACAAAAGTAATATTGAATTTCGAAGGAGTGGGTGAGAGAGGTATTATTAAAAGCATCATTTCTTAAAGTAAATAGAAATAATGTTCGATAAACAATTTTCAATGTTTAATTTTTAGGGCCAGGCATTCTTAGTTGAAGGCGTAAGTAATGAATGTTTTAGTAGGCAAGTCGTTATTATTAAAGCATAATCTTAAGTATTTGAATTGTTCTTATGAAGGCAAAATATACCATACTAATGATCGCCCTGGGCTTTTGCCTGGGCTACCTGGGTGAACAAATGCGCCTGATGCATTGGCAGGGATGGAATACCGTGTTGCTGATGGCTACTATACTAAAGGTGATTGGTGTACTATGGCTTGCCTTTAAGGTGCTTAGCTATGATGGCTTTAGACGGTTCATGGAAAAATAGACCCTACGATACAATGGATGCAGTAAAAACTACTGTATATGATCATGAATTAATGGCCTTGTCCCTGGGAGCTTCCTCATAAAACTCGGGTTGAATCAATACATATCTCACCAGTGGATAGGCTTCCCTAATATTTTCTCTTATGCGTTCAATAGCTTCATTGATCTCGGTAGTATCCAGGTCTTCATGAAAATCTATCACGAGCATCAACACAATTTCTTCTGGTGACTGGTAGGTAGATAAAATATGAATGACCTTTTTAACATGCGGATCTTTTTCAATCAATGTGGTCATCTTTTTCTGTGTTTCCGGGGCAATGCCTTCACCCATCAACAGGCTCCTGGACTCACGGGCCAGTATCAATGATACACCCACCAGTATGACACCTACCGTAACAGTGGCTATTCCATCGAGGTAGGGAAGGTGGTATCGATGTCCCAGGTACACAGCCGCTAATACAACCAGTAATCCCATTACTGCGGCGCCATCTTCAAATAATATGGTAAAGCTGGTGGGATCCTTACTGCGGTGAATGGCCGACCACATGCCTTCTTCTCCCCGCAATTGGTTGAATTCCTTAAAAGCAATGACCAGGGAGGTACCTTCAAACAGTATGGACATGATCAGGACTACGTAGCTCCAGGTAGGATCGCCCAAAGGTTCAGGGTTGCGAATATGCAGGTAGCCCTGGTAAATGGAAATACCTCCGCCCAGGCCAAAAATCAGTATGGCTACAATAAAGGACCAGAAGTATAATTCCTTTCCATAGCCAAAAGGCCGACGGGCATCGGCAGGCTTCTTACTGAGCCTGATGCCATACAACAGTAATAGTTCATTGATAGTATCCACTACGGAGTGCACCCCTTCAGCAATCATGGCTGAGCTGTTGCTCACCGTTCCGGCAATGAATTTGGTGATGGCAATTAATATATTGGCCGCCAGGGCGCTGTATATTGATTTTTTTGATTTTGGCATGGATGACCAGAATACCAGCAAATAATATTCCTCCCTATATATGACATTTGTCCTTTTTTAATTTTTTCGACAGTTTGTAACCTTTTCATCTTTCAACTGCTCTATAGCTTATAATGGACCTTTGAAAAGAAAAAATGGTCTTGCCTGGAGTCGTGAGACATCCTTTTAATTGGGGAAGCGTATTTATCAATTAGGATATTCAATTGTATAAAAAATTCATAGTTGTTATAATGCCCGTTTACAATCCAATCGAGAACTACCTATGAAAAGACAATTTCGATAGATAAAATAACCCTGCTGCCTGCATCCTGTTTTTGGTAATTTTAATACCAGGCCACGGGCAGCAAGGTTCATGATGACGATGAAATGTGGAATGTCCTGTTACTTTAAAAACTTGCATATGCAAACCATGGTAAATGCCGGTGCTGATGCCGGTGAACTGACGCTGATACAATCCATATTGAATGGGGAATCAGATCTTTATGCAGAATTGATCAGGAAGAATAATGCCAGCCTGTACAAAGTGGCCCGAAGCTACGGCTATAACCACCAGGATTCGGAAGACCTGATGCAGGATACCTACATCAATGCTTACCTGAAACTATCACAGTTCCAGGGACGTTCTTCTTTTAAAACCTGGATCACCAGGATCATGATCCATAAATGCCTTTATAAGAAAACCTACGGATCGTATAAACGCGAAAGCTTTACACCTGCTATTCAGGAAAATGCACAACCTATGCATTCAAACATTACCTCGCCGGAAAAGGACCTTATGCGTAAAGAATTTGGAAAGGTGGTAGCCTATCAGCTGGACCAGCTTCCCCTGATCTATAAAACAGTATTTATATTAAGAGAAGTGGAAGGCTTTTCAGTGGCCGAGACAGCTGAACTTTTAGACATTTCGCCTGTTAGTGTAAAAGTGAGACTGAGCAGGGCTAAAACAGTATTGCAAAAAAGACTGGAAGAAAGTTATAGTACTGCAGATATATACGAGTTCAACCTGGTGTATTGCGATAAGATGGTGAACAATGTGATGAATCAAATAAAAAATATAAAACGCTAAGCTGTATGCAGCAAGAAATAGGAATGCCCCGCCTGATAAGTAATGATCAGTGTACGCTGAAAATGAAAGTGTTTACTGAAAAAACACATAGCCTGGTAGAGGCCAAAGTCAATGATTGGCTTGAGTACAATAGGGTTACCGTTGAACATATTGGCCAGTCACAAAGCGAAAAAGGCGGCAATTTCCTGTTTACGATTTCCCTTTTTTATTACCCATTAGATTGAACAGGCCTTTACTCCTCTGTTCTTTTGGTGTCATCGCTCTGGGTCCTGCGATCTTCCCTTTCAAAGTTTTTAGGGATAGGCGCATGTTCCTGCCCTTTCATATCTTCCACCTCTTCAGGGTTAAAGCTATTTACGGCACCCATGCCTTCTGCCGGGGATTGCTCATTGCTGGAACCTGGGTTATATATTTTATCTTTCAAAGTTGTTTTAGAGGAAATCCTGAAAAAGCTATGCCAGCTATTTAATAGGATGGTGATTGATTTTAACGAAGTTCCAATCATAATCATCCCTACTTTTAATCCATGAAATCAATCCGCTTGTTGACGGGCACATTGGCCCTGGGCCTTTCATTCCTGCTTTTAACCAATAAGGCAAATGCCCAAAATCCTGTGAACTGGACGCCCGAACATGTGATGCAGCCTTCCGAACTGGCTCAACGCCTGAACGATTCTACAGCTTCCCTGCCCGTGATCATCAGCGTAGGACCTGGTGCATTGATCCCTCATTCCATCAATGCAGGGCCGGCACAGGAAAAGGATAACTTAAAAAAACTTTCTAAAGAATTAAAGGGGATGGACAGGGATAAGGAAGTGGTAGTGTATTGTGGCTGCTGTCCCTATGAGCATTGTCCCAATGTGCGACCTGCGGTGGCGTTGTTACAGGAAATGAAGTTCACGCATTATAAATTGCTGGATCTGCCACACAATATGAAAACAGACTGGCTGGACAAAGGATATCCCCGGGTGAAGTTGTAACTGCTATTGGTCTTTTTCTTTCATTCTCACAATGGTGATTCTGGATTGGTCATCGCCTGTAATGATTATGGAATCCCTGTTGAGTACCTGCAGTGAATAGTTACGAATGCCTCTTTTTGAAAAAATGGTGTCACCCACCAGCAGGTAATTCACTGTGTCAGCAGCTTTTCCTTCCTTAGGTTTTGATGTATGAATGGTGGTGTCATTGATAAAGGACAAATATCTTTTTGTTGTATCCATTCGGGCATTATACAATGCCACCTCTTTGCCTGCAGCATCCTTACCTTTTAACAAAATGATCTGCCACCTGCCCAGCAGGGAGTCATCCTGGCGATGCTTGCATCCTGCCAGTACCAGGAGAAGCAATATACCTGTCAGCTTCATGATTTTGATTTTATAACACTGGTTTGGTCAGAGGAGGTAAAGCAGTAGTTCTTATGCAGGCCTCATCAAAGAAGAAGGCCTTGCAGGATAAATCTATTTCTTTTTAATTATTCGTCAAAAGAAAGTTCGCGTTGTGGATGGAACCGGTCAGCAGTATTCAGCCAGCCATTTTACCTTTTGCAACATCACCTGGCAGTTTTCTGATACCAGCTGGTAAAGAGCGGGGGAAGGCAATTCAAGTTCCTGGGAAATGATGAGCCTGATGCCTCGTTCCTCCGGTGCCAGTTCATAAGAACAGCTTACAGTGGCTGCCGAAAGTTCGGGCAATTCGTACAGGGTAAATTGTAAGGAAATTCCCGGTACCACTTCCTGTACAGTGCCTTTACTGATAGATTGACGCACTCCATCTGTTTCTACTTCCAGCAAGATGGGACTTCCCTTCATCCAGTCAGAGCGTAATTCTTCATTGAACAGGAATTGGCGTGCATATTCGGTACAGGTCAAAACTTTCCACACCTTGGAAGGCAGGGCATGAATGATGAGGTCATGCTGAATTTTGTGTGTATGCATGTTGGTTGGTTAACCATTAAACGAATGATTCAGATTTATAATCTTAAGGAATTGTGAAAGTCCTTGGTCTTTACGCCTGTATTTTGTTTGACAAGGGGAGAAAGGCCGCTTATCATGGGTTGGGTAGACATGGGCTGTTAAAAACCGATTATCCACAGTACTAAAAATTATAGTAAATCCCCTCTACCTTTGAAATATGTCCTTACTGAAAGATAAGCTCCTCCAAAACTTCAATGCTGAATATAATAAGCTGAACGAGCAACAGAAACAGGCAGTGGATAAGATCTATGGTCCTGTGATGGTTGTTGCTGGTCCAGGTACGGGAAAAACACAGATCCTAAGTGTGCGCATCGGGAAAATATTACTGGAAACAGATGTGTTGCCCTCCAATATACTTTGTCTCACCTATACCGACGCCGGGGTTTTGGCCATGCGAAAGCGGTTACTTTCCCTGATCGGTCCAGATGCCTATACAGTACAGATCCATTCTTTTCATTCTTTCTGCAATATGGTGATCCAGCAGAACAGGCACCTGTTTCATAAAAAGGATCTGCAGCCGATTAATGAACTGGAGCAGGTGCAATGCCTCATGGAATTGATCGATTCTTTTGATAATGATAATCCTCTAAAGCGGTTCAAATCTGATGCTTATTTTGAAGCCAATTACCTGAAAGATCTTTTTGGCAGCATGAAAAGGGAAGGTTGGACCCCGGAGTTCCTGCTGCAAAAGATAGATGATTATGTGGAGCACATTATTCCCGAGACCTTTTACAATAAGATAAAGTTTAAAAAGGGCATTGTGGAACTGACAGTGGATGGTAAACGGGAGATTGAGAAAATGTCCCGTCTCAGGGCTGCTGTGCAGACCTTCCCACAGTACCAGCAGATACTCAGGGAAAAGCAACGTTACGATTTTGACGATATGATCAACTGGGTCATTGATGCTTTTCAATCAGATCCGGAGTTGCTTGCCTCTTTCCAGGAACAGTACCAGTTTTTTTTGGTGGATGAATACCAGGATACCAGTGGTGCGCAGAATAAGCTTGTAGAGTTGCTGGTCAGCTACTGGCAGGAAGAAAGCCCTAATCTTTTCGTGGTGGGCGATGACGACCAGAGTATATACCGTTTCCAGGGTGCCAATATGGAGAACATGATGCAGTTGGCGCGCAAGTATGAAAAGGATCTGCTGCGCGTAGTGCTCACACAAAACTACAGGAGTGTGCAACCCATTTTGGATGCTGCTCATTCACTTATTCAAAACAATGTGCAGCGCCTGGTGAATGAATATAAAGACCTGGAGAAGATTCTTACCTCAGCCAATGAAGCGCACAAGAACCTCCAGATAGCTCCTGTGATCAGGAGTGTGAACAATGAATTTGAGGAAAATATCATGATAGCCGAAGAGATCAGGCAATTGATTGCAGATGGCGTGGAGCCTGGCCGCATAGCCGTGATCTATAAAGAACATAAAACAGGCGAAGAACTACAGAAGTTCCTGCAGTTGCAAAACATCCCTTATTACACCCGTAAATCGTTGAACCTCCTGAAGGAGACCCTTGTAAAAAAGATCCTCTTGTATCCTCAATACATCCTGGAAGAAAAGGAGATACCTTTCAGTGGGGAATCTTTACTTTTTGAGATACTGCATCATAATTTTCATTCACTGCCTTCACTGAAGATCGCTACCATATGCAATGAAATAAACCATAATAAGAGAACCAAAAAAGAGCCCGTATCACTGAGAGACTACCTGGGAAGATTAGCCGCGGCCAACCAGCAAAAGCTGTTCAGTGATGATGAGACCACGGATAAGTTCATACGCATTCACCAGGTATTGGAAAAGTTGATTACAGAAGCGGAGAATCTACCCTTATTGAAATGGTTTGAACTATTATTCAACGAGGCAGGTATTCTTTCCTATATTATGAAGCAGCCGGATAAGGCCTGGCTAATGAAATTACTGAATGGGTTTTTCGATTTTCTGCAGGATGAATGCCGGCGTAATCCTGACCTGGATATGGAGGGATTGAACAGGCAGATCAAGTTGCTGGAAGAGAATGGCATTGCAGTACCCCTGGTGCAGACCAGCGGAAATGAAAAGGGTGTCAACCTGCTTACCTGCCATGGAAGCAAAGGCCTGGAATATGAATATGTATTCTTTATCGGATGCTATTCCAGTGTGTGGGAAGGAAAAAGGAAGGTGAGCCAGGGCTATAAGCTGCCACCTAATGTGTTTACCAGCGAGTCACCTGAAGAAAAGGAAGAGGAACTCAGGAGATTATTTTTTGTAGCGGCCACAAGGGCTGAAAAGCACTTATATATTTCTTTTCCTTCTTTTTCCAATGAAGGCAAGGCGTTGGAAGCCTCTCGCTTCATTGCCGAAATGAATGCGCTTGACCTGAAAGTTCAACCCGTGACCCTGTCCGAGGATACCAGGTTACTGTACTCAACCCTTCGATATGGATTGATACAACAGCCGGAATTGGAGAAGGCTGAAAAGGATTTTATAGATAACCTGTTGTCAAATTTTAAAATGAATGTGACGGCACTCAATAACTACCTCGAGTGCCCGATCAAGTTCTATTATAACAATCTCATTAGAATACCTTCTGCCATCAGTGAAAGTGCACAATTCGGTAGCAGCATGCACGATGCCCTGAATTTCTTTTATATCAAAATGATGGAGGCTGGTCGCCAGTACCCTGCAAAGGAAGTATTGATCAACCGTTTTCAATGGCATTTACAGGCCAACCGGGAAGTATTTACCAGGGAAAGCCTGGTACGCTTTACCGACTATGGCTCCAGGTGTTTGTCTTCATTCTATGACCAATTCTTTGCCGGTGCAGGCGAAGAGTTTGTACGTACAGAGGTTCCCATGGAAGCTGTAGTGGACCATGTGCCATTAAAAGGTTTTGCAGACAAGCTGCAATACTGGGGTAATGAGGTAATGATCACCGATTTTAAAACAGGCAGCCTGGAAAAAAGCAACAGGCGATGCGAATTTGTAGAGCCAGGCCATCCTAAAAAGCCTGAAGGTGGTAATTACTGGAGGCAGGCAGTGTTTTATAAGATCCTGTTTGACCATCAGAAAGCAAAGAACAAAGAATTGAGGGGTATTGAGTTCCTGTTCATAGAACCCAATGATAAGGATGAGTTCGACCGCATGAAAATAGTGATCAGGCCAGATCATGAAGAAATAGTGATGGACCAGGTGCAACAGAGTTGGGAGCGCATTCAGGCACACGATTTTTATAAGGGTTGTGGTAAGCCTGATTGTCACTGGTGCAATTTTGTGAAAGAACACAAGCTGTATGCATCCCTGCATGAGGTGGACCAGGAAGAGGAGCTTTCTGAATTCAGGGTAATGTAGCATCAGGCTTCTTATTGATCGCTTTTAAGGCTTTATTAGTACCAGCCAGTCAATGATTCATGGGAAAGGTTTTATGTTTGCTTACCAATGAGGTCAGTATTTCCGGTAGCTATATTGTTTTGCCTGGTCGTTGCTAGTTTGTTTGGCGGTTCCTGTGCCAATATTATTCCCCCGAAGGGTGGGCCCAGGGATTCTATTCCGCCCCAGTTGCTAAATGCTACCCCACGTGATTCCACATTGAACTTTCGTGGTGACAGGATCAATTTTACTTTTGATGAATATGTGGATCTGCAGGATGTGCAGAACAACCTCTTATTTACCCCATTGTTTCAAAACAACCCCAGAGTAGATGTCAAGGGCAAGACCATCACTGTTCATTTCAGGGATACACTGGATCCCAATACTACTTACATTTTCAATTTCGGTAATGCCATCAGGGATTATAATGAAGGGAATGTATTAAAGAACTTTACCTATACATTTTCCACAGGCCCTGTATTGGATTCTTTGGAATTGAAGGGTAAAGTGATCCTGGCACAAACTGGTAAGACAGACTCTACCCTCATTGTGGTGTTGCATAAAAACCTGCAGGATTCAGCCGTTATGAAACAAAGGCCTATGTATGCAACAAAAGTGGATGCCTCGGGCAACTTCCGTTTTCATAATCTCCCCCAGGGTACATTCGCTATTTATGCGCTAGGAGATGCCGGGTCTGGGAGAAAATATATTAATAAGACCCAGTTATTTGCTTTTGCGGATTCCCCGGTTCATACTGGTACCATTGATACAGCACTGACCCTTTACGCATACAGGGAGGTGACCCCGGCCACAGCCACTACTGCCAATCCACTGGCCCGGGCCAGGGCTGAGAACCGCCTTATATTCACTTCCGAAGTTTCGGGTGGACAACAGGACCTGAATAAAGACCTTGTGATCAATTTTGGTACGGCATTGAAAAGCTTTGACAGCACCAAAATGGCTTTGACTATAGATAGCAGCTTCAATCCCGTTTCTTATACTGCAAAACTCGATAGCTCGGCTAAAGTGCTAACCATTCATACTCCCTGGAAGCAAGCCACCCGCTACAACCTGGTGCTGGATAAAGACTTTGCTGCCGACTCGGCAGGTAAAAAGCTATTAAAAACAGATACACTTACCTTCCTCACCAAATCACAGGCGGATTACGGCAATGTCAGCATACGGTTGCGCAATATTGACCTGGCCCGCAATCCTGTTTTGCTCTTTGTACAGAACGACCAGGTGATATACTCCGCTTCCGTAAAATCAGGCAACTTTAGTAAAAACCAGTTTGTACCCGGCGATTACGAGCTAAGAATATTGTATGATACCAATGACAATGGCAAATGGGATCCAGGGCAGTTCTTCGGAACCAAAAAGCAGCCAGAACTGGTAATACCCGCAGGTCAGAAAGTAACCATCAAACCCAACTGGGATAATGAATTTGAACGCGGGCCCGGGCTGTGATTTCAAGGCATTGGATAGCCAATTTCTTAACAACAATTTGAAGGGTCGAAAGTCATTTTTTACCCCTCCGCAGCAGCCTTTTTTGTACCTTTATCACTTATGCAATTCTCTTCTGCTCTCTTAGAAAATGCGGTCAATGAGTTTTCAAAACTTCCCGGTATTGGCAAAAAAACAGCACTGCGTTTAGTGCTGCATTTGTTGAAGGAAGATGCAGAAGATGTGCAGCATTTCAGTGAGGTCATGAGCCGGATGCGTACAGAGATCAGGTTTTGCCAGCGTTGTCATAATGTGGCAGATGCAGATATCTGTTCCATCTGTGCCAACAGCATGCGCAAACAGGATGTGATTTGCGTGGTAGAGAACATCAGGGATGTGATAGCCCTGGAAAGTACCCAGCAATTCAGCGGCACCTACCATGTGTTGGGTGGTGTCATTTCCCCGCTTGATGGTGTGGGCCCTAACCAGTTGAATATTGAAACACTGGTGAACAGGGTGCATAAGGAAGAAACTCTTGAAGTCATATTTGCACTTAGTCCTACCATCCAGGGCGACACTACTATTTATTACATTCAAAAGAAACTGCCGGCTTCTACCAGGGTCACTACCATCGCCCGGGGTATTGCCTTTGGCGGAGAACTGGAATATGCCGATGAAATGACACTGGCACGCAGCCTTCAAAACAGGTTGCCAGTGGACAGCTATGTTTCCAGCCGTTGATTTTCCTTATTGATAGGTTGCCAGTTGTAATCTTTTTACCATTCCCGTTTATATTTTTTACATTTGTGCCTCGCAGGCGGATTTGTTTATTGTTCGGCCTCAACAGAACTAATAAACGTAGAAACTCACACTCCAGGGATTCCTCGTTTATTAGCATCACCAGCCTTCAGCCATATCCAGGTTCGCTATTTTGTCTAAACGAATTATTATGAAAGATATCCGTGAGCTTTTGAATCATCGCATTCTGATCATTGACGGCGCCATGGGCACCATGATACAACGCTATCATCTCAAGGAAGAAGACTACCGGGGAGAGCGTTTTAAAAACTGGCCTAGTGATGTGAAAGGTAATAATGACCTGCTTTGTCTTACCCAACCTCATATTATCCGGGAGATCCATGGGCATTATCTGGAGGCCGGAGCCGATATCATAGAGACCAATACCTTCAATGCCAACAAGGTGTCGCTTGCCGATTATGGCATGCAGGACCTGGCCTATGAGATCAATGTGGCCGCAGCGAAGATTGCCAAGGAAGCCACCCTGCTGGTAGGTTCGGGTGAGGAAAAATTCGTGGCAGGTGCCATTGGTCCCTTAAATAAAACATTATCGCTGTCTCCTGATGTAAACAATCCCGGATACAGGGCATTGACCTTTGATGAAGCCGCAGAGGCTTATTATGAACAGGTAAAAGGTTTAGTGGATGGTGGCGTGGATCTGTTATTGATAGAGACCATTTTCGATACGCTGAATGCCAAGGCTGCCATCTTTGCCATCAAAAAATACTTCAGGGATGTCAATCAAAAGGAGCTGCCTATCATGATCAGTGGCACTATTACCGATGCTTCAGGCAGAACACTGAGTGGACAAACTTTGGAAGCTTTCTATGCTTCTATTAGGCATGCCCACCCATTAAGCGTAGGATTGAATTGTGCCCTGGGTGCCAAAGAAATGCGGCCCCATATAGAGGAATTGAGCCAGTTAGCTGAATGTTATACTTCGGCGTACCCGAATGCAGGACTTCCCAATGCCATGGGTGAATATGATGAGCAACCTGAGGAAACGGCTCACTTCATTGAAGACTGGGCCGAAGCCGGATTTGTAAACATTGTAGGTGGGTGCTGCGGCACCACCCCCGACCATATCAGGCACATCGCGGAACACGTGCGCCAAATCCAACCCCGTCCCTTACCTATGCTCGAAAAGGAACTATCGTAAATTTTGAACCACAGAGACACAATGACACAGATTTACACAGAGCATTTTGATCCTCTAACAACAAGAGAACAATGGCTGGCAGAGCAGGTTGTTGATATTGCTTTTCATATTCATAAAGCATTAGGACCAGGGTTGTTAGAGAGTATCTATGAAAAATGTTTTTGCCATGAATTGGATGTAAGAAATATTGCTTACACCAGGCAACAATCTGTAGAAATTAAATATAATAATCTTGTCATTGCTGATGGATTGAGAATTGACATAATGGTTGAGGATCTTATCATACTTGAATTAAAAGCCCAGGAAGATACTCATCATGTTTGGCAAGCTCAAATGCTCAGTTATCTTAAATTAACTAACAAACGACTGGGATATCTTATAAATTTCCATGTACCATTAATAAAGAATGGTATTAAACGAATGATTTTATAATCGCTGTGCCACTCTGTGCCTTTGTGCCTCCGTGGTTCAATTTATTAATATGACTGAACGAAATACGATCAAGCCTTATCTGAAACTATCCGGGTTGGAGCCGTTGACCATCCGCCCAGAATCCAATTTTATCAATGTAGGTGAGCGCACTAATGTAACGGGATCTAAAAAGTTTGCCCGGCTGGTACGTGAAAATAAATATGAGGAGGCGCTCAGCGTGGCCCGACAGCAGGTGGAGAACGGGGCCCAGGTGCTGGATGTGAACATGGATGATGCCTTACTGGATGGAGTAAAGGCCATGACCACTTTCCTCAACCTGTTGCAGGCAGAGCCGGATATCGCTAAGATCCCTATCATGATCGATTCTTCCAAGTTTGAGATCATTGAAGCAGGCTTGAAATGCGTGCAGGGAAAATGTATTGTTAACTCCATTTCCATGAAGGAAGGGGAGGCTAAGTTCATTGAACAGGCTTTTATTTGCCAGGCCTATGGTGCGGCTGTAGTGGTGATGGCTTTTGATGAGCAGGGCCAGGCCGATACCCTGGAAAGGAGAGTATCTATTTGTGAGAAAGCCTATAAGATCCTGACAGAGCAGGTGGGGTTTGAGCCTCAGGATATCATCTTTGATCCCAACATCTTTGCCATTGCCACCGGCATAGAAGAACATAATAATTACGCAGTTGATTTTATAGAGGCCACACGTATCATCAAGCAACGTATGCCCTTGGTTAAGGTGAGTGGGGGCGTAAGCAATGTGTCTTTTTCATTCAGGGGCAACGATCATGTGCGGGAAGCTATTCATGCTGTATTCCTGTATCATGCCATCAGGGCTGGTCTGGATATGGGAATTGTCAATGCCGGGCAGCTGGTGGTGTATGATGAAATAGAACCACAGTTGAGGGAATTGTGTGAAGATGTGATCCTGAACCGCAGGCCGGATGCTACCGAAAGACTTGTAAACTTTGCCGAGACAGTAAAAGCCAAAGGCAGGGAAGGAGAAGCAAAAGATGAGAGTTGGCGAAATACTACGGTGGAAGAACGACTGAAGCATGCCCTGGTGAATGGTATCACCGATTATATAGATGCTGATACAGAAGAAGCAAGAACCAAATATCCAAAGCCACTGGATGTGATCGAAGGTCCCCTGATGGCTGGTATGGACGTAGTAGGTGATCTGTTTGGCAGTGGTAAAATGTTCCTCCCGCAGGTAGTGAAAAGTGCCAGGGTTATGAAAAAATCTGTGGCCATACTCACGCCTTATATCGAAGCAGAAAAAGAAGAAAGGATGAAAGCGCATCAAGCTGCCGGCACCAGTGCAATGGAAACTGCCGGTGCAGCCAAAGTGCTGATGGCCACTGTGAAAGGTGATGTGCATGACATTGGAAAAAATATTGTGGGAGTGGTATTGGGGTGCAATGGCTACGATGTCATTGACATGGGTGTAATGGTGCCTGCAGATAAAATACTGGATACCGCAGAAAAGGAAAATGTGGATGTGATAGGACTAAGTGGATTGATTACGCCTTCGCTGGATGAAATGGTGCATGTGGCCAGGGAAATGAAGCGCCGGAATATGAAGCAGCCATTGCTCATTGGCGGTGCCACTACCTCCCGTACGCATACCGCTGTGAAGATCGCACCTGAGTATGAGCAGGGTGTGGTATATGTGCTGGATGCATCAAGAAGTGTGACCGTGGTCAGTAACCTGCTCAGCAAAGAAAATAAGGAAGGCTTCCTTCAGCAGACAGGTATTGAATATGATGCATTGCGCCAGCAGTTTTTGAATAAGCAAAAGAATAAGGTATTGATACCTTATGAACAGTCAGTAGCCAATAAGGAAATACTGGACTGGGATAATTACCAGCCTGTGAAACCTGAAGTAGAAGGCGTTAAGGTGTTGCAGGATTATGATCTTGCCTCCATTGCACGGTACATTGACTGGGGGCCATTCTTTATTGGTTGGGAAATGCCTGGAAGATTTCCCGAAGTATTATCGGATGAAAGATATGGAAAGGAAGCTACCCGGTTGTACAATGATGCATTGAAAATGGTAGACCAGATCATTGCAGAGAAATGGTTTACAGCTAATGGCGTAATAGGCTTTTGGCCTGCTTCCAGCAATAACAGGGATACCATTACACTGCATACTGATAAGGGCACAGTAAATCTGGAATCGCTTCGGCAGCAATCTAAAAAAGCGGCTGGCCAACCCAGTTATTCACTGGCAGATTTTGTTTCTCCCAAAGGTGATGATTACATGGGAGCCTTTGCCGTCTCTATTCATGGCGCCAAAAAGCATATTGACCGTTTCATATCCCAGCACGATGAGTACAATAAGATCCTGGTGCAGATATTGGCCGACCGTTTCGTGGAAGCCTTTGCAGAATGCCTGCATGAGCAGGTGCGCAAGGAATATTGGGGATATGAAAAAAATGAAGCACTGACCAGTGAGCAGCTGATCAAAGAGCAATATAAAGGCATCAGACCTGCACCTGGTTACCCTGCATGCCCAGATCATACAGAGAAGTGGAAACTGTTTGAACTACTGAATGCTACCGAAAATGCAGGTATCACATTGACAGAAAGCCTGGCTATGGATCCACCGGCTTCTGTTTGCGGTTGGTATTTTGCACACCCCCAAAGCCATTATTTTGGATTGGGCAAGATTGGCAGGGACCAACTGGAAGACTATGCCAATCGTAAAAGCATGAGCCTGGAAGAAGCTGAAAGATGGTTGCGTCCTGTGTTAGAATGAGGATAGTCTTTCTCCAAGGTTGTAAATATATTGACTGGCGTACATGTTGGGATGGTACCAATTCCTTCCCAGTCTTACGATCACTATATTGCTTTTAGGTTTGATATAAATGAATTGGTTGAGAATGCCTTCAGCATTAAAAGCATCGGTGCGGTAGCGAACCTGGTAGCCTCTTGCTGTTTTGTTTACCTGGTCTGAATGTGGAGTTATCCTGCGAAAACGGTCAGCAGACAAAGAATCCTGGAAGTAAACGTTGATTAATTCGCTCCACCATTGATTCTTATATCCTGCGGCCTTTTCCATGCTATCCACATTGTTTACTGTGCTTACCCAGGCAGGAGTCAGTACCTGCTTTCCCCGCCAGGTGCCTTTGTTTAAATATAATTGCCCCAGCTTGGCAAAATCCCTGGCAGCAGCATTCAATCCTGCAAAAGCTATTTCCTGCTTATGCTTTTTACTGTCCACATTCCAGTTGGCTTCAAATTCAGCACCCAGGGGCTGCCAGATCTTTTCCTGCAGGTAGGTGGAGATCTTTTTACCGGTTGCTTTTTCCAGGGCCAATGCCAGCAGTTCCGTATTGATACTTTGGTACTTGAATTCCTTTCCCGGCTCCTTTTCAATTTTTACTTTTAATACATGCTTGTATAGGTTGGGCCTAAAACCCAGCTTGATAGCATCATCATGCAATCCATAGGAGCCTTCATTGAAATGCAGGCCGCTTTTCATATCCAGCAGGTGCTGCAGCGTAATTCTTTCATAACGGCTGTCGGTCTCAATAAGCTCGGGTAGATATTTTGTAATGGGATCCTGCAAAGAACTGATCTTTCCTTCCATCAGTGCCACAGAGATCAGTGTACTTACAAATGATTTGGCTACTGAAAAAGAAGGCAGTTTTGAGTCCTGTGTAAAACCGTTAAAATATCGTTCATAAATGATACTGTCATTCTTTATTACCAGGAAGGCTGCTGTTAATGACCTGGGTAGTGTGGAATCGAGGTAGCTTTTGATGTCCTTATACCTGTCATCAGTAGAGTCATTTTTAAATCGATAAGGAATGGTGGAGGCAGGTATACTTACATAGGGCATGCGTTGCGGGTCTGTCAACTGGAACTTCCGCACCTTATAGGCGCGAATCATATAGCAGGAAGTGCAATTAAGCAACAGCAGCAGGCACAAGATCCTGGTCATACTAAACTTTCGCGTAAGATATTAGGTTCTTTATAGTAACCCAAGTGTTTCCAGCTCTTTTCTTAACTGGTGAGGACCTTCAAAACGCAAGGCCTTAATGCCCATATCCTCTGCAGCTTTTACATTGCGCATATTGTCGTCTATGAATAAGGTGTTTTCAGGTTGAAGGTCAAACCGCGAAAGCATCAGTTGGTAGAATTCGGGAAATGGCTTGCGCATTTTTTCATCTCCACTCACCAGCCGGCCATCAAACCAGTGAAGAAAATCGTATTTCTCCAGGGCAATAGGAAACAGTTCCCCGCTCCAGTTGGTCAATGCATATAAACGGAACTTTCCTGATTGTTTCAGGTCCCTGAAAATGTCAACCGTTTCCTGTATGGGCCCTCCCAGCATTTCTTCCCACCTCCCATAATAAGCTTCTATATAAGGTCGCCATTCGGGATGTTGGCTTACCAGTAAGTTCGTTGCTTCCTGTAAAGGTCTTCCTGCATCCTGTTCCTCGTTCCATGCTGAAGTGCAGATATGCTCAAAGAAATGCTTCTTCTGGCTTTCATCATCAAATAACCTGTCAAACAAGTAAGAAGGATTCCAGTCTATTAATACGCCACCCAGGTCAAACACAATAGCTTCAGTTCTTTGCATGCTTATCAAGTTTATAAAATACCGAGTTGTTCCAGTTCTTTTCTTAGTTGTACAGGATCGATGAAATGAATTCCTTTGATGCCCAGCTTTTCGGCTGTTTCAATGTTTTCTTTTTTATCATCTATGAATAATGCCTGGGAGGGAATGATATGGTATTTATCCAACAGATGCAGGTAAATATCTTTTCCAGGCTTGGTCTTTTTCACGGCCCCGCTCACTATCTTTCCATCAAACCATTGCAGGAAGGGAAAATCATCCAGTGATTGATTGAACAGTTCAGCATTCCAGTTGGTAAGGGCATACAGTTGATAGCCTTTCATTTTTAATTCCTGCAGAATTTGTACAGACCCCTCAATGGGGCCCATGAACATTTCTTTCCATCTTGCATAAAAAGCCTTAATGGCATGCTCCCATTCCGGGTGTTCCTTTACTTTCTCTTCAGTGGCTTCAGCCGGCGAACGACCTGCATCTTGTGCATTATGCCATTCGGGCGTGCATATGTTTTCAAGAAAATAGTCTCGTTCTTCTTTCTTATGAAACAGTTTATCAAAGAGATAAGTGGGGCTCCAGTCCACTAAAACATTTCCCAGGTCGAATATTATAGTATCTATTTTTCCTGTGGGCTGACTCATTATCCCGGAATCCTTGATATGTACTTTTCTATTTGCTTGATCTGGTCAACGATCTGAGGGGTCGTAGGCTTCAGGGCCTTGGCTTTCCTGAAAAAGTCTTTAGCTGCCCTGAATTCCCTTTTATTCATCATCAGGCTGCACATCTGCAGGTAGGCGGCAGCATGGTTCTCTTTATCGGGCAGGCCTTTACGAAGCGCCTGGCGAATATAACTTTCCGCGCCTCTCATATCATTCTTTTGCATGGCCAGCATTCCCATTTGCAGCATGCTGGCGCCTTCAGCCTCCTTCATGGGCATGCCCAGGTCAAGGCCTTTCTTCATATTGGTTTCTGCCGAATCGAAGTCCTGCTTCATCATGGCAATATTTCCTTTCAGGGTATAATACACCGACCGAATGGGCTTATAAAGCAGGTTGGGAAACTGGATGGAGTTGATCACTTTTTCTGCTTCTTCCATATTCCCGCTTTCCATATGCTCCTGTATCAGGCGCAACGGGCCAAAGAAAAAATGCCCGGCAATCAGAATCAATCCTACCAGGTATAAGGGAAATACGGGCCAGAAGCCACTGATGGTCAGGTTCATAGCCAGTCCCGCCACTATCAGCACCAGTCCAATGTACAGGCGGTATTTTATCAGTATATTATAAAATTTCATAGATCATTATTGAGGGCTGCAAAGATAAGAGGAAAGCGTAAAGAGAAGAATCCTTATTGTCTGGCGTCATTTACTTCTATCCAAATAGCCGTCCGGATCCTTAAAGTAGATCTGCAGCACCCCATCCACCCTATGAGTGATGGCACCTGGTGTGCCTGCCCAGTCTTCAAAAGCTATCCCTTCATGCTTTAAGGTTTTAATGAACTGCTCCACGGAAGCTACTGTAAAGCAAATATGGCTGTTCTTATCATGGGTTTCGGGCTTACCGGCTCCCTGGATCAGGTGCAGGTGCGTCTTGTCGCCGATAGAGAGCCAGGTATGTTTGCCGTCATGAAATGGTTCAGGAATGGTATCCAGTCCTATCACCTGGGTATAAAAAGCAGTGCTTCTTTGCAGGTCGTATATATAATGAGCAATATGATTCAATGCAGGCTTTTGAGCTATGGATGGGCTAATGAACAGGGTAAAAAGAAAGGTGAGTAAGAGGATGATCTTTTTCATAATTGGTTCTTGAACCTGTAAAATAAGTTTTTACAAGGATAGTTTTGATTTGTAAGGGTTTGAACCATTATTTTTGCGCTTCTTTGGCCCGGTAGTTCAATGGATAGAATAGAAGTTTCCTAAACTTTAGATACAAGTTCGATTCTTGTCCGGGCTACAAAATTGTTCTTTATAGGCAAATTGGGAGTTTAAGCAGTTTGGGGCTGGTTAGGGTAATTATTGATTACAATTTGATCCGAGCTTTAGCAAAATCTTACCGGTTTAATTAAGCATCCTGTATTCATTTGGTGACTGGCCAACCCGCTGTTTAAATAAACGGGTAAAATGTTGTGGGTACTTGAATCCAAGTTCATAAGCAATTTGACTAACTGATTTACTTTGGTCAAATATTCGCTCTTTAGCCACCTCAATCACCTTCTCTTGTATATAATCTTGTGCTGTTTTCCCCGTTTCTTTTTTGATTAGATCTCCAAAATAACCGGCCGATAAATTTAATTCACTGGCACACCAGGCTACGGAAGGCAAACCAATGGTTTGTGGTTTACCTGAAATAAAATAGTCATTCAATAACTGCTCAAACCTTTCCAAATTGCCTTTATTTACATTCTCACGGGTAAGGAACTGGCGGTCATAAAAGCGAACACAATAGTTGAGCAGCATTTCAATATTAGAGACGATCAACCGTTTGCTGTGCTTATCAATGGCATGTTCCAATTCGTATTCAATCTTGGAAAACAGGTCCAGGACAATTTTCCGTTCCCGTTCTGACAAATGCAAGGCTTCATTGGATTGGTAAGAAAAGAAAGTATACTCCTGCATGTGCCGGCCCAATGAGGTGCCATGTATCAAATCCGGATGAAAAGCCAAGGCATAGCCTTTAGGTTGATACGTCTCTCCGGCGTTTTCCACACTCACTACCTGACCCGGTGCAATGAATACCAATGTTCCTTCCTGATAGTCATAGGTAGCCCGGCCATAACGCAAATCACCGCATTTCACCTCTTTTAAAAAGACGGTATAAAGGCCATAATACATATTGGTGGCCTTCCGCGGTGCCGCCTTTGACATATCAATCACCGTAATCAGCGGATGTCGGGTTTCATATTGGTTAAATACATTGTAATCGTTAACTGTCTCAAACCGTCGCATGTTTTCCATATCACTTCTGTTTAACAAAGTCAAAATTACCGCATTCTTCACCCCTTCATTACCCGGCAGGCCCAAATCAGCAATATTGGTAGATAAATCCGGAATCTGTATACCATCCCGGTAAAAAGAAGCCGTGACCTTTGCATGGTTAAAGAGAAATAAACTATGCAAAAGGTGACATTGAACAATGGTGTAGAAATGCCCATCCTTGGATTTGGTGTTTTCCAAGTCAAAGATTTGGCCGAATGTGAAAGAAGCGTAATTGATGCCATTGAAACAGGGTATCGTTTGATTGATACGGCGCAGTCGTATGAGAACGAGGAAGCCGTTGGCAAAGCCATAAAGAAAAGCGGTGTGCCAAGAGAAGAACTGTTCATAACTACAAAACTTTGGATACAGTCGGATGGTTACCAAGGCATAAAAAAGGCCTTTGAAGCTTCGCTTAAAAAATTGCAGTTGGATTACCTGGACTTGTATCTTATTCATCAGCCGTTCGGGGATGTGTATGGCGAATGGAGAGCGATGCAGGAACTCTATTGGGAAAAGAAGGTAAAGGCGATTGGTGTCAGCAATTTTCATCCCGACCGGTTGATTGATTTAATCGTTCACAACGAAGTCGTGCCAGCCGTCAATCAAATAGAAACCCATCCCTTTCATCAGCAAATAGAGGCACAAAAGTTTTTGCAGGAAAATGGTGTGCAGATAGAAAGTTGGGGACCATTTGCGGAAGGTAAAAACAACATCTTTCATAACGAGTTGTTGGCTTCCATCGGCAAGAAGTATAATAAATCCATTGCACAAGTTATTCTTCGCTGCCTCACGCAAAGAGGCGTTGTTGCCATTCCGAAGTCCGTTCGCAAGGAACGCATGGAAGAGAACTTCAACAGCCTTGATTTTGAGCTGAGCGGGGAAGATATGGGCGCGATCAAATCACTTGATACAAAAGCGAGCCTCTTTTTTGATCATCGTGACCCAGCTGTGGTCAAATGGCTGGGTGAAAGAAAAATATCAGTTTAACGCAGATAAAATTTACAACTATGAAAAAAAGAACATTGGGCAATAGCGGCCTTGAAGTATCGGCTCTTGGTTTGGGCTGTATGGGGTTGAGCTTTGGTTTGGGGCCTGCCATAGAGAAACAAAATGCCATCAACCTGATACGTGCCGCCTACGAAAAAGGTGTTACATTCTTTGATACAGCCGAAGCATACGGACCGGGCGACAATGAAGAACTGCTTGGCGAGGCATTAGCGCCATTCCGCGATAAAGTGATAATTGCTACCAAATTTGGTTTCAAAGAAGGAAAAACAGCATTGGGAACAGATAGCCGTCCGGAGAATATCAGAGCCGTTGCGGAAGCTTCCCTCAAACGCTTACGAACGGATGTAATAGACCTGTTTTATCAGCACCGTGTTGACCCGGCTGTTCCCATCGAAGATGTTGCTGGAGCGGTAAAGGACTTAATCAACGAAGGAAAAGTGAAGCACTTTGGTTTATCCGAAGCTGGCGTGCAAACCATCCGCAAAGCACATGCTGTTCAACCGGTAACAGCCTTGCAAAGTGAATACTCCTTGTGGTGGCGTGAACCCGAACAGGAAATCTTGCCAACGTTGGAAGAATTAGGCATTGGCTTCGTTCCGTTTAGCCCATTAGGAAAAGGTTTTTTGACCGGCACCATCAACCAGAACACAACCTTTGACAAAACCGATTTTCGCAACACCGTCCCTCGTTTCTCGGAAGAAAACAGAAAAGCAAATCAGGCACTGGTTGATTTGCTTGGCTTGATTGCCAAAGAAAAAGGTGCATCGAATGCACAAATCGCATTGGCATGGCTGCTGGCACAAAAGCCCTGGATTGTTCCTATCCCCGGGACCACAAAAATTCATCGTTTGGAAGAAAACATTGGTGCCGTATCAATTGCACTGAGGGATGATGACTTGAAAGCAATCAACAACGCACTTTCAACGATAGAAGTGCAAGGTGCCCGATACAGTGAACAAGCGCAAAAAATGATCAACCGATAAACCCTAATATTCTCTTCAAATCATCAACAATAGACATCAAATGAAAAAACTATTTTTTGTTCTGCTGTTCGCAGTTACAGCAGTGTTTAATCAGGCAAATGCCCAGGACTCTACGCTTTTTCCAAAAGGTGAAATCGGTAAGAACACCAGTAATTACTCGGGCACCATTTGGCTGAGTGAATTAAATCAACCGGATAGCAACTTCACCTTCGGCTTGGCGCAGGCAGTGTACGCACCCGGTTCAAAATTGGACTGGCATATTCATCTCGGAGGGCAATACCTGCTCATCACAGAAGGCACCGGTTTTTATCAGGAAAAGGGCAAACCCGGAAAGGTTGTGCACAAAGGCGACATCATTAAATGCGAACCCGGTGTGGAGCATTGGCATGGTGCGGCACCAAATAGCAGCTTTGCTTATGTGGCGGTAACACCTGTTACAAAAGGCAGAACAATCTGGGGAAAGAGAGTAACCACCGAGGAATATAATAGCATCAAGAACTAACACCATACAAAAACGAAAGCTTATCATGAAAAAACTTATTCTCGCATTGTTCTGTCTTGTCAGTCTGCAAAGTTTACAGGCACAGGCCAAATTGCCAAGTACGACATCTACAAGCGCAATCAAAGAAGAACAAGAACTACTCGACCTTTCCAAAACGAAATGGGCATGGATGGCCGATAAAAACGTGGAGGCGTTAAGCGGCCTGTTTGCAGAGAAGTGTGTCTTTGTTCACATGGGGGGAAGTTGGGGGAAAACCCAAGAACTGAATACCATCAAAGGTGGCGGCATTTGGTACAAGAAAGCTGAAGTTTACGGAGCGTCAGTAAACATCTTTGGTAACACGGCTATTCTTTTAAATGATATAGACCTGCTGGCAGTGGTTGGCGGAAACGAGGTCACCCATGCTTTTATGGTGACAGAGGTTTACATCAAAAAAGGGGGCAAATGGAAGATGGGTTCACTTACGTTCTCAACACTGCTACGGCCTGTTAAAATGAACAATAACGCACAACACAGCCTGGAGAAAATATGGGAATCCGATTCCATTGCAATAAGAAATCCTGAGTCAGTACTTTATGATGCAACATCAAATTCTCTGTATGTATCCAGCATGGGTTCCGGCTCTGTTGTTCGGATGGATGCGAAAGGGAAGGCCATCAAGAAAGACTGGGTAACAGGCCTTAACTCAAACAAGGGCTCGGCTTTGTTTAACGGCTTCTTTTACACGGCAAAAACAACAGCGATTGCAGTCATTGATGTTGCGAAAGGAACCATTGTAAAACGCATCCCTGTAGAAGGCGCGGTAATGTTGAATGACCTTGCGATAGATGAAAAAGGCGTTATTTATGTCAGCGATACAAGAGCGGGGAAAGTGTACAGAATAGAAGGCGACAAGCCCACTGTTTACCTGGAAAACATGCCCGGCGCCAACGGCCTGTTAACGGTGAATACAGATTTGTTTGTATTAACGTCAACCATCTTCCAGAAAGTTGATGCCAACAAGGTAGTAACAAAAATTGCGGACGGCTTTGAAAGTGGGCTTGACGGCATCGTAATGATCGGAGAAAATGAATTTATCCTTAGCAACTACAAAGGCATTTTATGGTGTGTAAAGGCTGATGGAACAAAACAAGTTTTACTGGACACCCGTGCGGCCGGCGTTATGTCCAATGACATTGGTTACGACAGCAAAACAAAAACTCTTTACGTTCCTTCCTTTTCAACAAGTCAAATCATTGCCTACAAGGTAAAATAAGCATTACCCTAAATAGGCAAACTATGCTTTACCTCTAACAAAAAGTAAACATTCTATCAAACACAGTATATGAACTTGAACCGTCGCAAACTTTTAAAAACCGGATTGGTCTTTGCCGGTGGCTCCTTGGCTGCTTCCGTTGTTGGTGCACAAAAAGTGAAAGCAGAAAATGAGCAAGGCAAAGGTGTAAATCAATCTTTCTCACCAGCTACTGCACCTGGGCGGCGCAAATTGGGTACGCTGGAAGTTTCCAGCATTGGAATTGGCGTACAAAACATGCCTCGTACTTATCAAACCACCATTCCCTATCGGCCTGAAATGATAAACATCATCCGATCAGCTTATGACCATGGAGTTACCTTGTTTGATACGGCAGAAGCGTATGGCCCATTTGAAAGTGAGCGCATACTTGGAGAGGCGGTAGCACCTTTTCGTAACAAGATTGTGATTGAAACAAAATTTGGCTGGAACGTAGACCAAAAAACAGGGCAGCGCCTACCAGGTCTAAACAGTCGTCCGGAGCACATCAAAGAAGTGGTGGAAGGAATGTTGAAGCGCCTGCGCACTGACCGCATAGATTTGCTCTATCAACACCGTGTTGACCCAGCCGTTCCCATTGAAGATGTTGTGGGAGCCATCAAGGATTTGATCAGCCAGGGAAAAGTATTGCATTACGGACTTTCCGAACCGGGATTGCAAACAGTTAGGCGTGCCCATGCCATACATCCGGTTACTGCCATCCAAAATGAGTATTCGCTTCTATGGCGTGGACCAGAAAAGGAAGTCATTCCACTTTGCCAGGAGCTTGGTATCGGCTTTGTTTGTTGGAGCCCTCTCGGGGTTGGCTTCCTGACCGGCGCGATTGACGCAAATACTCACTTTGCTCAGGGTGATATTCGTGGCATTGAAGGAAGGTTTTCACCAGAAAATCTACCGAATAACCTTTCACTGGTGGAGTTGGTAAAAAAGTGGGCTGCAGAGAAAAACGCAACGCCGGCTTAAATAATCCTTGCCTGGCTTCTGGCACAGAAACCGTGGATTGTGCCCATTCCCGGCACTACACAAATGGCACACATGTTGGACAACAGTGGTGCTGAAAATGTAAAGTTTACTGCTGATGAATTAACAGGGTTCAATTATGAGTTGAATGCTATTCAAATCAAAGGCGAAAGACTGCCTGCTGCTGTATTGGCTTTTTCAGCTGTTGAAGCGCCACCAAAAAAGTAAAAATGAGAGCCGTACTATTTCTATTATTTATTATTGTCTTCTGTATATCATCTGGATGTTCAAATGCACAATCAGTGGCATCGATAAAAATACTGATTGTGTATTTGTCCCGCACCAATAATACAAAAGCAATCGCTGAAATCATTCAAGGGAAAGTAGGCGGAACGTTGGTAGCGCTGGAATTGGAAAAGCCGTATCCAGAGAATTATAAGCAAACGGTACAACAAGTCGTGCATGAGAATGAAACAGGATACCTGCCGCTACTAAAAACAAAGATTGACAGCATTGAGAAGTATGATGTTGTTTTCATTGGCTTTCCAACCTGGGATATGAAGATGCCGCCACCGATGAAGAGTTTTTTAAATCAGTATAACTTACGTGGCAAAACAGTTATTCCATTCAATACGAACGCAGGCTATGGTGTCGGAAGTGGTTTCCAATCAGTGGAAGAACTTTGCCCGAATAGTAAAGTTTTGGAAGGTTTCTCAATTAAAGGCGGAATTGAAAGAGATGGCATCTATCTCAACATCAAAGATGAAAAGAGGAAGGAGGCAGAAGCGGCAGTAAAGGAATGGTTAAAACGCATCAAGCTAATTAAATAAACATAGCTTTTGTCAGAAGTAACATAGACTTCGAAAATTTCGAACTTTTTATGAACTAGTTTCTCCAATAAGGGACCAAATTCTTTAAACCTAAACTATTTACCTGGCTAATCAATTCATTTGCTTTTCGGGCAACAGTATACGGAAGGTGGCGCCATTATTCAACATACCCTGGGCAGTTATTTTTCCATGATGCACATCCACGATCTTTTGGCAAAGCGTAAGCCCGATGCCCATACCGTCATATTTAGCGGTATGTAGCCGTTGGAAAGGTTGAAACAATTTTTTTGCGGCGCTATCGTCAAAGCCTATCCCGTTGTCCGTGCATTCAATGCAAACAAAACCTTCATCTGCTTCCTTTTGCTGTATGAGAATATGCGGTGCTACGTGCTCCTTACTATACTTTAAAGAATTGGCGATCAGGTTGAGGAACAATTGATACATTTCACCAGGGATGGCATCAATCGTAGGCAATTCGGCAATTTCCACACTGGCACACTTATCCTGAATTTGCAATTCCAGGTCTTCCACTACATCCTCTATTACTTCTTTTAATTTTACCGGTACAAACGTATGTCGTATATAAGTAATATTAGATAATTCAGCGATCCCCTTAATTAAAGATTGCATGCGTTTGGCTGATGATTGTATTTTTTTAACCTGGACACGGTCATTTTCCGGCAAAGAATTACTATGAAGTAGCTGATCTGAAAAGAATAAAATCTTGCGGATCGGTTCTTTCAGATCATGCGAAGCCAGTGAAGCATATTGTGCGTTTTCCTCATTGGTTTTTTCCAACAGCTTTTGTTGGCGTATCAACTCTTCCTGCACCTGCTTTTGTGCGGTAATGTCCCTCAGCGAAAGCAGGGAGGCAGTTTGCCCGTCCCAGGATATATGAGAGGCTAACATTTGCACAGTGAGTATCAACCCATGTTTTAAAACCTCTATTTCCTGCACTTCATGCGGAATGATTGGAAATCCAAAAGGCTGGCCAGTTAATTCATGGGCCGATCGGGAAAACAGGTCCTGGGCCGACCGGTTGGCATAAATGATATTGCCATCGTTGTTTACAACGAGTACGGCATCTAATAGATTTTCCAGTATGGTATCCGTCGCCTGCATCAATCTTGCACTGTTCTCTATTTCAATTTTCATGCTCACTACCCATTTGGTGAATATTATAATTAGTCCTGAGAATGATCTTTCCCAGTTAGCAGGGGCATGCCCCCTAAGATCCCACTCATCCTGTCAAATTCTGTTTGGCTGATCTTCATACCCTCGTGATCAATATCAAATTCAAAGATCCCCTTGGTATGTTTTGACCCACGCATTTTCAGGACTGTAACCACGCGGTGAACATTTCCGAATACCTCGGCGTAGCGGAGAAGAATAATAGTATCAGTAATGGTTGATATATGGCTATCGGTAACAGAAGTGCCACCCACAATATTGGTACTGGTAGATGTAAAAACAGCCATTATTTCATTCTTTTTTAAAAAGGAAGTAAGGGCTATTAAAAACTCCCTGAAGTTTTTCTTTGAGCTTCCCCTTTCAATAGCAGAGAGGCTGTCCAGGGCAAAGCGGGTTGGTTTGTATTCTTTTATAAGCTTTTGTATATGAAGCAAATGTTCTTCAAGGCATGCTGTTTCGGGATAAACAGCCTCAATCCTCAATTTCCCGGATTTCTCCATCCTTGGGAAATCCACTCCCCAACCTGATGCGTTGCGAATCAATTGTTCACGACTTTCTTCATAAGCCATGAAAAGCACCTTTTCCTTGTTCTCAAAGCCTCCCTTAATGAATTCAGTTACCATCAGGGTTTTGCCAGTTCCGGTGGCACCCGATACCAGGATAATGGAGTCCTTAAAAAATCCACCGCCGCACATTTCATCAAGTGGTTGATTGCCCGACGAAACTCTCGTTTCAGAAGAGCTCTGCGTTAATTGCAGGCGGGTAAGCGGGATAATATGAATACCTGTAGTGGGATTAATAACAAAAGATTGCTCACCGGCACTATGCAGAGAACCCCGGTATTTAAGAATCTCGATGGTACGCCGACGCTTCTCGTTTTCTAACACGTTACGAAGCAGAAGCACATTGTCGGCTATATATTCTTCTACGCCAAAACGTGATACAGATCCATATTCCTCCAGGCGCTCACTCGTAATCAGAATAATGAGGTTTTTCTTTTTGAGCGTGTTAAGAATTTTGTACAATTCGCGGCGTATAGAGGAAGGGTCCTCAAAGTAGTGAAATAAGGAGCCTATAGAGTCAAGCACGATCCGTTTGGCTTTAATTTCCTTCACGGCATCTAAAATGCGGATCATGAGGCCATCAAGATCATATTCACCAACCACCCTGGTCTCATTTTCCGAAGCAATGGACGCATCAATAAAACGCCACTGGTTATTCTCTTCTAATTTATCAAGAGTCCAACCAAAGGATTGAACGTTGCGCTTTAGATCCGCTGTATTTTCTTCAAATGTGACAAAAACGCCATGTTCACCAAACTGGGTAATACCTTCAAACAGGAATTGCGTGGCAAATATAGTTTTGCCGCTGCCCGAGCTGCCTGAAATAAGTGTGGAGCGTCCCCTGGGCAAGCCTCCGAAGCTTATGTCATCGAATCCTTCTATCCCCGTTTTAACCTTGGGCAACTGCGGAGTTCTTACTCGTTGCAGCTTTTCGATGCCATTAGCTTTTTTCATATTTTGTATGGTTTAGATCTTCTATTAAAAAATTAAGCGCTTGCTGCGCTCCTTCTGGTGTAAGGTTGCCAATCACTCTTCTTTCGGGCGCCGGGCGGCTGCGTAAGATGGTGGGTGTTGCCAGGATTTTATAGTGTTCGGCAAGTGGATGATTGCTGGCAAGATCAATTACAGTAAGTTCATATGAGTTAGTAGCAAGACGTGCCTGACAAGCTTCCTTGTAATTCCGAACCAATTGATTGTTTCGGTTGGATTTACCAGCAATAAAAATTTGAAATAAAAGCTTGGGCATGCAGATTGGATATGCCTTTAGGGCAAGTTGTAAACATAAGCTTTATTGACTGGTCAGATTAAAAACTTTTGCAAAAAATATTCAAAGTGCAGAGTTTGCTAATCTGGAAAATTCATTGCAAAACCTTGCAGCAATTGCAGTTAATTAATAGATATAATTATAAACCATCATTCAAATTTCAGATGCTATAAGTTGACATAGTAAGTATCATTTATTGGGAAGTATTGTAATTAACTTTCAAGTCAATGGCGGATGTAGTAACTGTCTGGCTTATTTGATTATGATCAATAAAGAAAATAAACCTGGTTAATGTTACAAAAAATACTCAGGCATTGATTTCAAAAACTTTGCAATTAGCCCCTTATCAGCTTTCGTTATTTTTATATACCAACTAATCATATGCAAATCATTTTTATTCAATATATTTTCTTGATCCTTGTCATTGTGGCACTGGTCATGTTAGCTAACAAGGTCAGGATAGCCTATCCTATTGTACTTGTGTTAGGCGGTTTGCTACTTAGTTTCACGTCGGCTTTTGCTGACATTACAATTGATCCGGAAGCCGTGTTTTTTATCTTTTTGCCACCTTTATTATATGAGGCTGCCTGGCAAATATCCTGGAAAGAGTTTTGGAAGTGGAGAAGAGTAATTACCAGTTTTGCCTTTCCCATTGTCATCATTACTTCCTGTGTGGTAGCATTCACTTCCGTGGCTATTATTCCTAATTTCACAATAGCCCTGGGGTTTCTTTTGGGCGGCATTGTTTCTCCTCCGGATGCTATTTCGGCCACAACAATTATGAGGAATGTAAAAGTTCCAAGATCGTATTTGAGTATTGTGGAAGGAGAGAGTTTATTGAACGATGCATCTTCTTTGATCGTATTTCGTTTTGCTTTAGCAGCCATTGTAACAGGCCAGTTTCATTTGGGACAGGCAGCGTCTAATTTTTTATTGGTGGTACTCTTGGGTATTGCTATCGGTTTATTGGTTGGTTTAATATTTTACGGCATTAACCGTTTACTGCCAACAACACCAAGCATTGAAATAGTCCTGACTTTTGTGGCACCTTATTGCATGTACTACGCAGCTGAGCACTTTCATTTTTCAGGGGTGCTTTCCGTGGTTAGCGGGGGTCTTCTGTTATCTAACAAACGTCAAAGCATGCTGACGTATCGCAGCCGCCTGGAAGGTGTCAACGTTTGGACAAACATTGTGTTTGTGCTCAATGGCATTGTATTTCTGCTAATAGGGTTGCAGCTACCCAATATTATTGCCCAATTAGGCGACATTAGTTTGGGTACTGCCATCGGGTATGGTTTGGCAGTTTCTGCCATACTTATTGTCAGCCGGTTTCTTTGCACATTTGGTGCCTCTTTATTCACCAGGTTTATGAGCCATTTCATTACGGTTGCAGATCCCAATCCAGGTTTTAAAGGTCCCATCATAATTGGGTGGGCCGGAATGCGGGGTGTAGTCTCATTGGCAGCTGCCTTGTCAATCCCTTTATTTATTGATGGTTCAAATCCTTTTCCCTACAGGAACCTCATTCTCTTTATCACTTTTGTTGTTATTCTGGTTACACTTGTTGTACAAGGATTAACACTACCATGGGTCATACGTAAGGTAAAATTAAGTGACCGGTACAGCCAATTGACAGAGAAGGAACAGGAGATTGTAATTCAAAAGAAGATAGCTAAGATCTCCCTTCAACACTTGCAGGAAAACTATAGTGATGAAGGAAGTAAAAACAAACACCTGAACAATCTTTTAGACAGGTTTCAGTTGGAACTAAACTTTTTTCAGCAGGATGTAGAAAAATTGACAAATGGAAATGAAAATGGATTGAGCAATTACCAGCATATTTATCTTGAGCTGTTGGATCGCCAAAGAAGATTGTTGAACGACATGAACCATCATTATGAATTTGATGAAGAACTGATTAGGAAATACCTGGCCCTGGTAGATATGGAAGAATTTAAGACCAGGGAAAAGCTGTTGGAAGAAAGGTCAGCCTTATAATTTGATTTAATGCCCTTAAAGGAATAAGATTGAATATTCAATTTTACCATTCATTTCAAGCTGCAGTAATGGTTAATAACAAAATATAAAAATGAAATATTCCATTATTCTCTTGCCGGTGCTTTTGTTTTGTTGCACTGTTTTTGCTCAGCACCATGATATGATGATCCGCATTTCTGAAATAGAAATTGATTCAAATTACCTGCAACAATATAAGCGCATCCTAAAAGAAGAATCCAGGGCATCGGTAGAACTGGAACCTGGTGTGATAGCTATCTATCCCATGTACCAGAAGGATCATCCTGCACAGGTAAGAATTTTAGAGATATACAAAAACAGGGAGGCCTATGAATCGCATATAAAATCGACACATTTTAAAAAATATAAATCTACCACATTGGAAATGGTCAGGTCATTAAGGTTGGTGGATATGGATGCGATAGATCCTGAAGCGATGTCTTTAATTTTTCGTAAAGAATGATAAACATGCACCATCAACATAAGAATGATAAAATGTCGGAACATGGCTTCACTGGATACATCAAAACCCTTTACATTCAAAAAAGAATAAACAATGGAAATTACCAGGACAGGTACAAAACATTCTATCAAGGGTCCTGCAGACTGGTTCACTGGTGCTGTTAGAATTGATCCTTTATTTGATGCCAATGAGACCAGGCGGGGCGCTGCTGCCACGGTAACCTTTGAACCTGGTGCAAGGACAGCCTGGCACACTCATCCCCTGGGTCAAACGTTGATCATTGTTTCCGGGATTGGTTGGGTGCAAAAAGATGGAGAAAGCATTGAAGAAGTACACCCGGGTGATGTGGTATGGTTCGGGCCCAACGAAAAGCATTGGCATGGTGCTTCACCCACAAATGGCATGTCGCATATTGCCATACAGGAAAACCTGGAAGGCAAGGTGGTGGACTGGATGGAAAAAGTGACAGAAGAGCAATATCAAAGATCAAAATAAAGCGTAATCAGGAATAGCTGTTGTCAATGGCAAATTCATTGATCATATTTATGAAATGAATAAAGACAGGCAGCGCCTTCATGTATTAAAGCCGTAAAGGATTAAATTGTTACAAACAAGGCATCGGGTGAATTCCATAACATGGCATGCCTTTTCCTGGTCATATTATTTTATGGCTTCAGTATTTTCACCTGCAGGGTCCCATCCTTATTATACCTTGACAGCCAACGCTGCAAGGCGGCTTTAGCTTTTCCCTCCGAATCATAGGTGTTCAGGTCACTCGTGCAACCTCCTTCATTTTCACATTCATCGGTGATCTGTTTAAAATAAGGCTGTGCCATCACAGATAATTCATCCCAGGTGGCTGTGGCCTGCAAAATTTCGGAGTGCTTGATCACCCTGTTTTGAGTGGAACCGGCATCCGTCACCGGCCTTGAAAAAAAGAAGTAATAATAGGTTTGGGCTTTAGGCTTACCAGTGGTGGAGGCGGTCGTTTCATTAGGAGCAATATTCAGAATAGAAAGCGCATTTTGAAGGGAGGATTCAGCTTCCAAATACTTGTCAACCAATTGCCTGAATTGTTTGTTGTCCGTAACTACTTTGTTCAAAGTCTGCTCAATAAAATGGTAGTTGGTAAATACGGTGGGAGATTGTAACAGTTCTTTTATCCATTTCCACATGTGCTCTTGCCCGATCTCTTTTTCAATAGCTGAAAAAATGAGTGGCGCATAATAATATACATACAGCTCCCGGTTGGCGTAGTCGTTCTTTGAACTGATCCTGGACATTGGCAGGGGTTTGAAATTGCGCAGTGCTTGTGCTTTTGACCGAAGCTTCTCTTGGTACAGGCTGTCACTGACCTGGGTTCTGGTCATATGCAGTGCCAGGAATTCAGCAAAGCCTTCCGAAATCATATCGCCTAGTGGGGAATTGAAGTTTCGGTAGGTTCCAAAATAATAGTGTGACAATTCATGGGCCATATACTGCATGAATCCCGCTCCTTCCTTTTTGTTCGCAAATGCTTTCATGCCTTCTTCCCAACCCACTTTCACTATGGTAGGATAAGAGGCAAATAGCCAGGAGTTATTTTTTGATACCGGGGTGGTTTGAATGTACACTGCCTTGCCTTTATAGGGAATAGCTATTTTTTGCTCCAGGTAGCCCTGGTAGTTATGAAGTGCCTTTTCCAGTTCCCTGAGTTGCTGGTCAGTGGCATCGGCATTCAAAAAGTAATTCCCGTTAATGGCTACCGATCTGAAATCACCGGCGAATAAAGTGAGGTCTTGCGCATTAGAGCTTTTTAATTTCGCATACGTGCCCACAACAGGTGTACTGCCATTGATATAGATCACCTTGCAATCTTTACAGGTCACATCGAGGTCATAGGTTACTTTTTCATACCTGGTATCCGTTTTCACATCGTACAATATCGGGCACCAGGCACTTTGAATACCATCGGCACGCAAGGTGGTGCCATTAAAAGCAATATTGCCTCTCCAGTCCTGGGCGCTTGAGCTATCACTGATCACAGGATACATACCTACATAATTGAAACGGATGGCATGCGGGAGGTATTTGCCGTTTTGGGTCCAGGAAGGTATATAGTAGGCCAGTGATTCCCCGGAAGACAGCGTGTCCTGCATTGATCTTTCGTAGGAGAGGGGCGGTAGGTTACCTTCTGCATTTTTGATATACCTGACATTCATACCTGCATTCAGCCTAAGGTAGTAATCACTAAGCTTCGGCATATTCGATAAGGTCAGGTCGCACTCCATGGTTCCCTTTTTCACTGAAATGACCACCTTGCCCTGAACGTGTGGAATGGTATCCTGTGCCAACAGAAAAAGTCTGGCTAAAGAAAACAATAAGGTTGCAAAGAAGGGTTTTCTCATAAGGTATGAAGATATCAAAAATGCACCTGCTGAACCAAACCGCGATCGTCACCAATGCCTTGCCTGTATCATTCCGCTCCATCTATTTCATGAAGGAATCCAATGCATAAGACCGGAGTAATCCAGCAGGATTTCAAACACTAAAATACTAAAAATATTAGTAATAACAAAGCCTGTCCATTACCTTATTTATCCCCATTCCTTATGGGGACTTCCCCCAGGTTCCTTCCCACTTTCGCCCTATCTACTCCCTATGAAAGGTATGGATACTCCGTGCCCGCACGGAGTATCCCGGGCGTAGATAGCTAGTAGATAGGGAGGAGCCTGGGCTCAGCTATATCTGTAACGGGCCCGCACGGAGTATCCCGGGCGTAGATAGCTAGTAGATAGGGAGGAGCCTGGGCTCAGCTATATCTGTAACGGGTAGTACAATCTTACTGGCTTACCCTATTAAGTATCTGTAGCTGACCTATCCTGGGTTAGGGGGGCGGTATCATCGGTGCTTCGGAGTATGTATAGTTGCTGTTAACTTTGGGTTATGACCGAAAAGGAATTGATGCAGCATTTCCCGACGCTGGAAAAAGAACTCATTCAGGAAATGATTAATGCTGCAGACATCAGGACAATACAACCGGGCGAATTGCTGGTGCGTTCAGGCCAAAACATCCGCTCTACCCTGCTGGTGTTGGATGGTCTGATCAAGATCTACCGGGAGGATGATGATGGCAATGAGTTCTTTATGTACTACCTCGATGGAGGGAAAGCCTGTGCTATATCCCTGGTCTGTGCACTGGGCCAGGAACGCAGTGAAGTGATGGCCAGGGCCATTAAGCCATCTACCATATTGAGTGTGCCTGTGGACGTGGTGAATGAATGGATGGGCAGGTATAAAAGCTGGGCGCAGTTTGCGGTAAGCACCTACCGCGAACGCTTTGAAGAGTTATTGCAAACCATCGATCATATTGCCTTCCGGAACATGGATGAACGCCTGGTTTTTTATATGCGCCGTCACCAGCAACAGTTCAACAGCAATATCATGACCTTATCAAACAGGGAAATAGCCCAGGATCTGAATTCCTCACGGGAGGTGATCTCCAGGCTGATGAAAAAGCTCTCAGAAAAAGGCGTGATCAAATTGCATGGTTCACACGTGGAGCTGCTGGACCTGGATAAAGCCTTATAATGAAGCGCACGCCGTTCAACACCTGCTTTTTTCCCATTTCTTTATTTTAAATGCCTCTCGCCTGCCCGGAGTTACCGGAGAAATTCTTAACATGGACGGGCAAACCTTTCTTTCTTAATTATCCTCTTTCATTCCTGAATTGGGTAGCAGGCTATGTCTTGGAAAATTAAATATTAATCTTGTAGCCGGGAATAAGTTTAAAGGTTCATGCGTGATCAGTATCACGGTAAACGACGATACCTTTTTCCAGCTTTGCACAATCATAATAATACTAATGGAATTAATTGGTTATATAGCATCCTTACTCATTGGCATTTCGCTGGGACTGATCGGTGGCGGTGGTTCAATACTTACGGTGCCTGTAATGGTGTACCTGTTTGGACTGCAACCCCTGCTGGCCACTTCCTATTCCCTGTTTGTTGTGGGATCTACCAGCCTGGTCGGTGCGCTGAACAATCTTCGGAAAGGAATGGTAAATGTGAAGGCGGCCCTGCTGTTTGGAGCTTCCTCTATTGTCACGGTATTTCTTACCCGCAAGTTCCTGGTGCCTGCCATTCCCAAACAAATAGCCACCATTGGCAGCTTTACCATTACCGAATCTTTACTTACAATGGTTCTCTTTGCGCTTCTCATGCTCCTGGCTTCTATCAGCATGATACGTAGCTCAAAAAGAAAACAGGTAGTGGCGGATAACGAATCTATGGATAGCATCCGTTTTGGCAAGTTGGTGGCCTATGGTATTGCCATTGGCCTGGTAACGGGTTTTTTGGGTGCTGGAGGTGGCTTTTTGCTGATACCGGCACTCGTGTTTTTGTTAAGGCTGCCCATGAAAAAAGCTATAGGTACTTCACTGATGATCATTGCCCTGAATTCGCTGATCGGGTTCACCGGCGATCTCGGGCATTTTACCATCGACTGGATATTCCTGGCTAAAGTAAGTGCTATAGCCATTGCCGGTATTTTTATTGGCGGCTCCATGGGAAAAAAGATCCCGGGCAATAAGCTCAGGAAGGGCTTTGGCTGGTTTGTGCTGGTGATGGGCATCTACATTATTATAAAAGAAACCCTGCTGAAATAATGGATTTCCAACTGTGATCGGTGTCACGGAAGGTAAGCATGGGGAAAGCGAATTTTGTTCAGGAAAATTAAAAACCTATTGATATGAAAATAGAACAGATATATACCGGTTGCCTGGCACAAGGTGCCTATTATATAGAAAGTGAAGGAGAAGCAGTAGTGATTGATCCATTGAGAGAGGTTGAGTCCTATGTGCAAAAGGCTAAGGCCAATGGAGCTCAAATCAAATATGTGTTTGAAACCCATTTTCATGCGGACTTTGTTTCCGGCCACCTGGATCTTTCCAAACAAACCGGTGCACCCATAGTGTATGGGCCAACTGCGGAGCCATCGTTCAAAGCCCATATTGCCAAAGACGGCGAGGAATTCCAAGTAGGCCACGTAAGCTTCAAGGTGTTGCATACCCCCGGGCATACCATGGAAAGCACCTGCTACCTGCTGCGTGATGAAAAGGGTAAAGATGTGGCCTTGTTCTCAGGCGATACCCTGTTCATTGGGGATGTAGGCCGTCCGGACCTGGCGCAGAAGGCTGCCCACCTTTCGCAGGATGAACTGGCAGGGTTGCTTTTCGATTCGCTGCGCAACAAGGTCATGCCTCTTTCAGACGATATCATTGTGTATCCTGCCCACGGGGCAGGAAGCGCCTGCGGCAAGAATATGAGCAAAGAAACCTCGGACACGCTGGGCCACCAGAAAAAAACCAACTATGCTTTGCGTGCCGATATGAGCAGGGATGCGTTTATCAAAGAGGTGACTGAAGGATTAACCACTCCCCCGGCTTATTTTCCTTTGAATGTAATGTTGAACAAAGAAGGTTACGAAAGCATTGCAGAAGTCATGGAAAGAGGAAACCATGCGCTTTCACCCGAAGCTTTTGAAACAGCCGCTAACGAAACAGGCGCTCTGGTACTAGACACCAGGGATCCTCAAACATTTGCCAGGGGCTTTATTCCCAATTCTATCAACATTGGTATTGATGGATCCTTTGCACCCTGGGTGGGAGCACTGATCCCGGATATCAAACAACAAATACTGATTGTGGCTGATGACGGCAGGGAGGAAGAAGTGATCACCCGCCTGGCGAGAGTAGGATATGATCATACCATAGGTTTTTTGAAAGGTGGATTTGAATCCTGGAAAGCCGCCGGTAAGCAAGTAGATCATATTGTGTCCATCACGGCAGAAGAATTGGCTAAAAACCTTTCAAAAGACAAAGTAACGGTACTGGACGTACGTAAACCTTCAGAATACAAGGCAGAGCATATGGAAGGAGCTATCAATACACCATTGGACAATATCAATGAACAATTGTCTTCGCTGGATAAGGGCCAGCCTTATTATGTGCATTGTGCCGGTGGCTACCGCTCCATGATCTTCGCTTCTATATTAAAAGCCAGGGGATTTGATCAACTGGTGGATGTAAAGGGTGGATTTAAGGCCATAAAGGAATCAGGCGCACTTCCTGTCACTGATTATGTATGTCCTACCACTTTAGTTCAATAATGGTTCATGGGCAGGTAAGAAAATGACGTGTAACCTGCCCTTGCATGGTTCTTATACTTAAAAAATTATTACTGATGTTTTCATTTATCAAACGCCTGTTTTCAACTGGTAATGCAGGTCTTTCCGAAGCGCTGCAGCAGGGTGCCGTAATACTGGATGTGCGTACAAAGGCTGAATACCAGCAAGGCCATATTGCCGGGTCTAAGAATATTCCTTTGAATGAGATCAAATTGAAAGCCGACATCATCCGCCAATGGAATAAGCCAGTGGTAACGGTATGCCGTAGCGGTAGCCGAAGCGCTATGGCCAAAACTATTTTAAAATCTGCAGGGATTGAAGTGTATAATGGTGGTGCCTGGAATGCCTTACAAACAGGCTAGGAAAGTTTGCATTTTATTATAAGCACCAGGGTTATATTTTCCCCTGGCCATTCAATACCAATATGTCATTCATGCAAAAGTTCAATAAACCTATTGTAAAAAAAGTAGGCAATTATCTATTCATTGGATTGCTTTTGCTCCTGGTTTTTAATCCTGCAGCTAAAGCATGGCTGTTAAGGCAGTTCATGAACGTGGGACTGTTTAAAGCGGGAATGAAAAAAGAAGCAGTGGTGAATCAAAACCAGGCGCCTGCTCAGCATTTTGTGTTTCGTGATGTGAATGGTGTGGCCAGCTCCACCGCCGAACTGGAAGGCAAGGTTGTATTCATTAATTTTTGGGCTACCTGGTGCCCGCCCTGCGTGGCGGAGATGCCAGGTATGAATGCCATGTACAAGCAGTTACGTGGAGATGAGCGGTTTGTTTTTCTTTTTATCAATGAAGATGAAGATCCTGAAAAGGCAAAAGAGTTTTTGCAAAAAAAGGGATTTGTAATGCCTTTGTTTACCCGTGCGGGCAATGCCCCTTCGGGCATCTATTCCGGCACCTTACCCACTACAGTGGTGCTTGATAAAACAGGCAAGGTGGTTTTTAAACATGAAGGCTTTGCCAATTATGACAACAGTGAATTTATTGCGCAGCTAAAAGCATTATTGTAACCTAAGTAACAGGCAACAGCATTGAAATTGTATCCCTTCTTCACTGTGTTTGAACTATAGGCTGCACAATTTTTTTCTACCGGCTTTCCACTTCACTTTTAGTAGAGCTCTGTACAGACCTTGCTTTTCCATAAGAGCCTGGCTGTGCAGCACATTCTTAGTTGAGCCAGCAAACCTGCACCTGCTGTCACCATGGCTATGAAGAGCAGCGTGTGTGTAACACCTATGGCATCTGCCAGTATGCCTGCTATCAACGCTCCAACCACGTAGCCGCTGTCTCGCCAGAACCTGAACTGGCTTAGGCTTTGGGCCCGTTGATAAGGGTGTGTATTTTCTGCAACCACGGTCAGGAAGTTGGGATACACCAGTGCGGTGCCGCCACCCAGTAGCACCATAGCCAGGATGGCCATAAAAAAATTCAATGGAAAGGTAAGCAGTACGAGGCCAATGGCCTGGATCAGCATACCGGAGACTATCAGTTGCTTTTTACAGAAGCGGTCGCCCAGCTTACCCGTAACTACCTGGGCAAGTCCCCATACAGCGGGATAGACACCTGCCACCAGGCCTGTTTGTGAAAGTGAAAAATGTTGCTGTAACAGCAACACCGGCAACAAGCCCCAGATCACACCATCATTCAGGTTGTTGACAAAGCCGTTGATGGTTACGCTGCCAATATTATGGTGGTGGAAAGAAGTTTCACGCCAAAGATTTTTTAATAACGGAAGCTTACTGATCCCCGCTTCATATTGCACATGTGGCAAGGTGTCCTTTACCAGGAAAATGGTTAGCAACAGGCCTGCCATGGAAAATAATATTCCAGGGAGGAAAGGGAAGAAAGCCACACCTTTTGCTGCAGCAATGGCACTGGCCAGGTAAGCGGCTAAGCCCACTGAAAGATAGCCGGCAAATTCATTGATGCCCATGGCAAAGCCACGGTTCTTTTCACCTACCAGGTCAATCTTCATGATCACGGTAGAAGACCAGGCAAGTCCCTGGTTGATGCCGAGGAAGATATTGGCCACTATGATCCAGTTCCAATTAGGAGCATACATTAAAAGATAAGGCACAGGAAGGGCCGCTATCCAGCCGAGCAATAATACTTTCTTACTGGTTAACAGGTTGGTCAGTTTGCCAGTCAGTAAATTGAAGATGGCCTTGCTGCTACCAAAGGCAACGAGGAAAGACAGCATGGCCATGTAGCCATTTAGATGAAAGCTTTGGGCGAGCCCTGGCAGGACAGCTCTTTCCAATCCTACCATACTTCCTACAAAGGCATTGATCAACACCAATAAATAAAACTGTCCACGGTTTTCTTTTAATCCCTGCATATGATAGCGATTCTTTATAGTCCAAATTTCTACAATCCCGATGGTGGTACCTGTGACAGATATCACATGGAAACGCGGCCATGGAGAGAGTAGACATCATTCACCCGGCGGAGGATGTTGAAAACTGGGCGAGGATATTGTTGGTTCTTAAAATAAAAAGGATGCGACATTGTGCATGGTAATTGATGCCTGTACCTTAAATCTTACAATGAAAGCATTTTCATTTAAAGGCATTGGGTTATTACTCAAGGATGCATACCAGGGTTTTACGGAAGACAAGCTGCCTAAGCTGGGAGGTGCGCTGGCTTACTTTACCATATTTTCATTAGGACCTATGCTGCTGGTGGTCATTTTCCTGGCTGGTCTTATACTGGGCAAGGAGGCCGTGGAAGGGTCATTATATGGGCAGATACATCAACTTGTGGGTGCCGATGCAGCAGAGCAGGTGCAGAAGCTAATTAAAAGCGCCTCTCAAAGCGGGGGTGGAATTGCAGCTATTATAGGCTTTGTTACCCTGCTCATTGGAGCTACTTCAGTATTTACAGAGATACAGGATTCCATCAATACCATCTGGCACCTTAAAATGAAGCCAGGCAGGGGCCTGCATACCATGCTGCTCAGCCGCCTGCTGTCTTTTGGCGTTATAGCAGGCCTGGGGTTTTTATTGCTGGTTTCATTAGCTGCCTCGGCTATTATTGAGGGCCTGGGCCAAAAGCTGGCCGACCTGGTACCCGGCGTTGGCGTCTGGGTGATGTATGTGGTGAGCCAGGCATTTACCTTATTTGTGGCAGCCTTTCTTTTTGCCGTGATCTTTAAGATCCTTCCTTCGGCAGATATCTCCTGGCGCGAGGCCTGGCCTGGCGCCATTGCTACTGCCATATTATTTATGATCGGCAGGTTCCTGATCTCTTTTTATATCAGCACTTCCGATTTCGGCAGCACTTATGGAGCAGCAGGGTCCCTGGTAGTGCTGCTGGTATGGGTGTATTATTCTTCGCTGATCCTTTATTTCGGAGCTGAGTTTACAAAAGCTTATGCCAATCGTTTTAGTCATGGCATCCGTCCAAAGCCATATGCCATGCTGGTAGAAACTCCTGCAGTTGGTAAAGAAGCAATGAGGCAATGATCAGTAAAGTTTTACATTCCGATTGAACTCCATTAGAAGTGAACAAGGAAGTTTGAGGAAGTAAACCGTTGTTCAATATTTCTACCATTTTGATGTAATACATGAACCATGCATGTTCATTGATGTTGCAAAGAATGGGTAAGACCTGTTTACTATGTATATGTTCAACAATGTGTTTCCACGAACATCTTCGAGAGGTCATTTATCTTATCTTCCCTTTGTGGAAAAGTTAGCGCAAGCCATTGAAAGGATATCGCCGCTGGAAGCGGAAAGCCGTTCAGACTTTTTAGCTGCCTGGAAGCTGTGGCAGGTACCTAAAGACCAGGTCTTGCTTCGCCAACATACAATCAGCGATTATATTTATTACATAGAAAAAGGTGTAGCCAGGATCTACTATATCAAGCATGATAAAGAGGTGACAGAATGGATAGCACTTGAAGACCAGTTTTTTTTATCTATCACTTCTTTCTTCAACCGTACGCCCAGCCACCTGGTCATTCAAACCCTGCAGCCTTCTATGGTATATGGCATACATCATGACCAATTCATGAAGCTCGCGAACCAGTACCATGATGTGGAACGGCTGCTTCGCAGGATGGTCACTTCTTCTCTTATACTTTCCCAGGAACGCATGATGTCCATCCAGTTTGAGACCGCGCAGCAACGCTATCAAAAGCTGCTGCAACATTCGCCGCAGATCATCCAGCAGGTGCCGCTTTCCTATATCGCTTCTTTCCTGGGCATTACCCTGGAAACCCTCAGCCGCATCAGGGCACAGAAATAAAGGGATCTCCTTTTTTGACAATTGTCAAATGAAGGCGCTGCTTTTTGTACCAGCTTTAGGTTCTCAATCAGCTATATGAAATATGTTTCCCTGCTCACAACTGGCCTCATGATCTTTTCCACAGCGTTCGGCCAGTCTTCTAAAGCAAAAGCTCTTGTAAGTAAGATGACACAGGAAGAAAAAGTAAACCTGGTGGTGGGCATGGGTATGAACCTGCCTGGCAAAGTGGAAAATGGTACAGGTGTGGGCCAGATCGGTGATAAAGTGCCAGGGGCGGCCGGCGAAACCTATGCCATTCCCCGTCTGGGACTGCCCAATACTGTAGTGGCTGATGGTCCTGCGGGCCTGCGCATTGATCCCAGTAGAAAAAACGATCCGAACACCTATTATGCTACCGCCTGGCCCATAGCGTCCTTACTGGCCAGTACATGGGATACGGAGCTGGTGAAGCAGGTAGGTAAAGCCATGGGCAATGAAGTAAAAGAATATGGTGTGGATGTATTGCTTGGGCCGGGCATGAATATTCACCGCAATCCTTTGGGTGGACGGAATTTTGAATACTATTCTGAGGACCCGCTGGTGACGGGTAAAATGGCCGCTGCCATGGTGAACGGGATCGAATCCAATGGAGTAGGTACCTCCATTAAACATTTTGCGGCCAATAACCAGGAAACGCATAGAAACTCTGTGAACACCATCGTTAGCGAAAGGACCTTGAGGGAGATCTACCTGAAGCCTTTCGAGATCGCTGTGAAAGAGTCGCAACCCTGGACGGTTATGAGTTCGTATAACCTCATTAACGGTACCTATGCTTCAGAAAGCAGGGACCTGCTGACTACCATTCTGCGGAAAGAATGGGGCTTTCGGGGTTTGGTGATGACCGATTGGTTTGGAGGAAAAGATGCAGTGGCACAATTAAAAGCGGGCAATGATCTTTTAATGCCCGGCACTCCCAATCAAAAGAAAGCCATCACTGAAGCATTGGCCAATGGCTCCCTTGATATAAGCGTGTTAAATGAATCAGCTGCCAGGATTGTGGATTATATACTGAATAGCCAGGCCAAAAAAGCTTATGCATTCAGTAACAAGCCTAACCTTAAGGAACATGCGTTGCTGGCCAGGCGGGCTGCTGCAGATGGAATGGTGTTATTGAAAAATAATGCTGCATTGCCTCTTTCATCTTCTGGAGGGTCTATTGCCGCGTTTGGAAATACATCCTATGATTTTGTATCTGGCGGCACGGGTAGTGGTGATGTCAACGAAGCTTATACCATTTCACTGGTAGATGGATTGTCTAATGCCGGATTCACTATTGATCCGGAACTATCGGCTTTGTATACAGGTTATGTCACTACCGAGAAGGCAAAGCAGCCAAAGAAAACTTTTTTCGAGGAGTTCATGAACCCCACACCCCGTATTCCTGAATTCAATATCGACCAGCAACTACTGGAAAGAAAAGCCAATGCGTCGACAATGGCCCTGATCACCATTGGGAGAAATGCCGGGGAGGGCAGCGACCGGAAAGTAGAAAATGATTTTAATCTCAAGACCTCAGAACTGGCCCTTATCGATGCGGTTTCCAATGCGTTCCATGCAAAGGGAAAAAAAGTAGTGGTGATTATCAACAGTGGTGGTGTAATAGAAGTAAGCAGCTGGCAGGATAAGGTGGATGCTGTATTGCTCTCCTGGCAGCCTGGCCTGGAAGCTGGTAACGCAGTGGCCGATGTATTAGGGGGTAAGGTAAATCCATCAGGACGCCTGGCTACCAGCTTCCCGGAGAAGTATTCGGATGTAGCATCTTCTAAAAGCTTTCCGGGTAAAGAGTTTCCTGAAAAAGCAGAAGCGGGCATGATGGGCATGAAACAGATACCTGCTGAAGTGACTTATGATGAAGGCATCTATGTGGGATATCGGTATTATAGCAGTTTTGGCGTTCAGCCAGCGTATGCATTTGGTTATGGTCTTAGTTATACCAGTTTTAATTACAGCGGCTTGAAATTAAGCCAGCCACAATTTAACGGCAAGCTGACAGCTTCCGTTACAGTTACCAACAATGGGCCTGTGGCCGGTAAAGAAGTGGTGCAATTATATATATCTGCCCCAAAAGGAAAGTTGGATAAGCCTTCATTGGAGTTAAAAGGATTTGCTAAAACAAAGTTGCTGCAACCAGGTCAATCACAGGTCATTTATTTTACCATACTTGCCAACGACCTGGCCTCATTTCAAACAGCCCGTTCGGCATGGATCACAGATGCAGGAAGGTACACACTTAAAATTGGTGCTTCTTCGGAGGATATCAGGCAAACCGCTGATTTCACAATAGCCAGGGAGTTGGTCACGCAAACAGTAAATAAAGTGTTGCAACCCAATGTATCCATTAATGAATCAAAACCCCTGGTTTATTGAACCTTTTGATCCACTTCTTGTTCATTTGGATAGGGAACTTACAAATGGTAGGATACTTGCTTATAACCATTCATGATGCTATGCCCACATTTTTTGAATGGCCTAACTGGTAGTAACGGTTGAAGTTCTAAAAGAAGGATGGTATCTTTAAGCACCATCACGTATGAAAAGGGTATTGAAATCAGGGCTTATTGTAGGAGTTGTATTGTTTATTGTAAGCTATGGAGGCTTATACTTAACTATCAGGTACATCCCTGAGCTGTTTGTCATGTATAACAATCCATTGTTTGAGTCGGATGGCAGCCGTGACCTCTTGTTTTATATGCATGCCTTTATCATCAGCTTTGCGCTTGCCTGGTTCTGGGAAAGGTTCAAAGGACTGTTTCATGGGTCATTTATCCTGAGGGGCCTGGAATTTGGCTTAGTGTATTCGCTGGTGGCCTTACTCCCTGTGATGTGGATCACATTCAGCTCGCTGGATATTACATTGGTGATGGTATTAAGCTGGTATTTTTATGGCCTGTTCCAGGCAGTGGTAGCCGGTATTTTATTTGCAAAGATCAATCCCTGAAGCCTACTTAATTCAGCACTTTCAGCCGCAGGTTGAATTCTACATTCAATTCATTTTTGGTACGGATCATGCCTCCCAGTTTACGCGGAGGCGTCAGGTTGAAATCTGAGAAGTTGACCACTCTTGTGCCCACAAGATTGATATAGTTGTTGTCGGCCGATACTACTTTATAATCCACATCAAAACGGTGCGACACGCCTGCCAGCTCTATAAATACGCTTCCTTTGGTGAGCCCCTGTTTGATGTCACCATCAGGATACCTGGAAATGTTTAAGAACCTTATGACCAGCTTTGGAAATTCTTTTGCTTTTAAGGTTTTTCTCAGGTCGGCGGTCATGATCCCATTATGGCAATCAAAGTGTTGAACATCAAGTTGAATGTTGCCATTGAGCTGAACAGGGCTTACATTCCTGTTCACCCAAATAGTATCAGGTTTGTTGTAATTGGAGATGGCGCAACTGAATGAATTGACATTGGTGCTGCCATCCACTTTCAACGAGCAGCCATTGACAATGACCCACCGGGTGATGGCAGTATGGCCAGGAGGTATGAACCCAGAAAATAGTAAAAACAAATATGCCAGCTGTATTGCCATTTTTCTTTTCCCCGGCTATAATGATCAACTGCTTTGATTTATGTCCGGTTTCACAGTGAATTTACTTATCGTTAGTCTTCTGTCCAAGTTATCCTGGCAAGGCGAGGGCAGGAGTGAATCAAAGTTTTAAATAAGAGATGGCCAACAATATACCTTCTATATAAATAATCAAGCGGTTCATGCCTTAATACCTATCTTCAATGCCCTTATCATCATGCAGGAACGTTTTTCTTTAACTGGTTCTCAGTCCCCTTTGGCTTTGGAACAGATCTTCGCTCAAATGCCAGGATCTTTCCTGGTGGTTTCAGCCCTGTCGCCTGGTTATACCATAGCGTTGATCAGCGATGAACTGGCAACACTAGCAGGCAGGAAATCCCATGAATTGACAGGCCGGCCCTTAGAAGAAGTTTTTACATTGATATCTGGTTCCAGGTTTACTGCATTGAAGGACCTTTTGACAGAGACCCTACAATCCAGGCAACAGGCTGAAAGCATCCTTTCGAGGATTGTCGGTCCCGGCCAACGGGTAACAGGCAGCCAGGATGAATGGAAGGTAATTAGCAAACCAGTTTTTAAAGGCAATGACATCCAATACATCATCCTGTCTTTCTCTGAATATATGGCGCCTCCCAGACAGCAGGAGTTAGAGCACATGGATCATATTCAGAAAACCTATTTCCATTTTATGGAGGCGCCCGTAGCCATTTGTATTGTTCGTGGCGCAGACTATATAGTGGAGTTGGCAAATGATGATATGTTGGAATTTTTAGGCAGGACACCCGCCATTGTAGGTAAACCGATACTTGAGGTTTTGCCGGAAGCCAGGGAACAGGGATTGATCAGTATTTTAGACCAGGTGCGAACATCGGGTAAGCCCTATTATGTTTCTACATTTCCAGCCGTGCTATTGATCAATGAAGTGCGGGAGTTGCGCTATTTCGACCTGGTGTTCAAACCTTACTACCAGGATGCCGAAGAGCAGGTGCCAGGTAGTATTTTTTGCGTGGCGCACAATGTGACAGAGCAGGTAGATGCCAGGAACAAGGTCAAAGAAAGTGAACGCCGTTACAGGGCACTGATAGAAGAATCTTCTGTAGCCACGGCATTATACACAGGCCCCGAGCTTTGCATTCAGTATGCCAATGACATCATGCTGGAATATCTGGGTAAGGATGCTACCGTGATAGGCAGGCCATTTAGAGAGGCTGTTCCGGAACTACTTGCCCAACCTTTTGGAGAAGCCTTGGAAAGGGTGTACACATCAGGAAATATATACCAGGGATTTAAACAAAAAGCAGAACTGGTAATAGATGGCAAGCCCCGGACATTTTATTTTGATCATACCTGTAAACCCTTGCGCAATGAACAGGGAGAGGTTTATGGTATTCACCACATGGCCATTGACGTGACCAAGGAAGTATTGTCTGCCAATAAACTGCAGGAAGAAACTGAAAGAAAGAAGCTGGCTATAGATCTGGGAGAAATGGGTCTTTTCGAAATCGACCTGGGTACCAGGGAGGTCATAGCAGACGAAAGATGCAACCAATTATTAGGAATAGAACCGCCCCTGACGCTAGAGAAATATATGTCAGTGATCCATCCGGATGATGTTCCTAACCGCAAAATGGTGACTAATAAATCTGCTTCAGATAATTTATTCGAATATGAGTTCAGGGTATTGCTGAAAGATAATAAGCTGCGATGGATAAGGAGCAGGGGAAAGACCTACCAGAACCAGTCACTGGAAGTGTCAAAGATCTTTGGTGTGGTGCAGGACATTACCAGGCAAAAAGAATATGAGCAGGAGTTGAGCCGGGAAGTTAGGCAAAGGACACTGGAATTGGAAAGCAAGAACCGCGAGCTGCAGCGGTCCAATGAGAACCTGGAAGAATTTGCACATGCTGCCTCACATGACCTGAAAGAACCTATCAGAAAGATCAGGTTTTTTACGGACCGACTGAAAGACCAGCTGGCAGAACGCATTTCTACAGAAGAAAAGGAAACATTCAAGCGCATAGACAAAGCGAGTGAAAGAATGGGTGCCCTGATAGATGATCTGTTACTGTACTCCCACATTAGCCATAGACCATTGGAAATGGAAGAAATCGACCTGAACCAGAAGATTATCAAGGTGCTGGAAGACCTTGACCTGGAGTTGCAGGAAAAAAATGCAGTCATATCGATAGGTAATCTGCCCAGGGTAAAAGGCTACCGCAGGCAATTGCAGCAATTATTTCAAAACCTGGTAGCTAATGCATTGAAATATAACAAGCCCGGTGTGGCCCCCCATATTACCATTAGTGCCAGGTTGGTGAACGGAGATGGATCTGGCAGGAGTGAAGATGAGGCTGCGGTAAAGTACCATCTCATTGAAGTGACTGATAACGGCATTGGCTTTGACCCTGCGGAATCGGAAAGAATTTTCCAGATGTTCCAGCGGTTGCATGGTAATACTGAGTACAGTGGCACGGGAGTGGGGTTGTCTATTGTCAAAAAAGTGGCAGAGAACCATAATGGCAGGATAGAAGCGGAGGGTCGTCCTGGGGAAGGATCTATCTTTAAACTCTATTTACCTGTGTAAATAATTGATAAGGATCAGGATTAAGCATTGCATTTAATATTTATAACAGTATTTAACCTTATACTGAGGTTGATTAACTATAACTTTCCTGCTGATAAGATTGGTACCCATATTTTGATTATTGTTTATTTTAGTCGCCCCTTAGTTAACCATACATGAAACAAAAACAGCCCCTTGGGGAGAATATTATTATTCCCAGGTCAGATAATCACCTGCCCGCTTATCTTCATGGGCTGCAATTGTTGGAGCATCTTCCAATGGTTATTTATATAACGGATCTTTCAGATAGGATCATTTTTTACAATAACAAGGCTGTTGATTTATGGAATACAAAGCCTGAACCTGGCATGACAGCCAGGGAGATTTGGAATGACTATATCTTTTATGATGTGAATGGCCATAGGTTGGATTTTCAGCAACTTCCATTTCATGCTGCCAACAAGGAATTGCTTACAGGTGAGGTAGAGTTGCGTTTATCTGCCCCAGGCACTACAGATAAAATAATTTCTGTTTCTGTAAAAGCCTTTAGCGATGCTACGGGTGCATCAAAGTCCCTGGTATATTATATCAATGATATTACAGAGCAAAGGCAGATGCAACATCAGCTGCAAAGGAAAACGCTGGAGCTCAGTGATTACATAGATAATGCTGTGGTCGGACTGCATTGGGTTGATGCCAATGGCATTATTAAATGGGCCAATAAGGCTGAAATGGATATGTTAGGCTATGCACCCGAGGAATATATCGGGCATCATATTTCCGAATTCCATGCCAGCCAGGAAAACATCACTGATATTCTTACAAGATTAAAATCAGACCACACCCTTAAAAGTTATGAAACCACGCTTCGGAGTAAAGATGGTACGATCAAGACCGTGCACATCAGCTCAAATGTTTTCAGGGAAGGCGGAAAGTTCATTCATACCCGGTGTTTTACCATAGATGTTACTGAGCAAAAAAAGATTTTCGATCAGTTAAAAGCCAGCGAATCGCGGTACAGGCAATTGTTGGAAAATGTGGAGATTGCCATCTATACTACCGATGCAGAAGGCACTATTTTGTTTTATAATAAAGCTGCCACTGAATTGTGGGGCTATATGCCAGAAGCAGGGAAAGATAAATGGTGGCAGTGCTATAAGATTTATAAAGATGGAAAAGAATTAGACCTTGACCAATGGCCTATGAACATTGCCCTAAAAAAAGGCTTATCAGCGGGAAGACAGGAAGTTGAAATCCTAAGGAATGATGGAACTATGAGAAACCTGGCAATATATGCCGTGCCGTTATTAAGCGATGAAAAAAAAGTGACTGGTGCAGTGAATATACAGGTTGACATTACAGATCGTAAGCACTCAGAAGATGCTTTAAAAGAGAGCGAGCAAAAGCTTCGCCAGGTCACTTTATTGCTGGAGAAAAGAGTGGAAGAAAGGACTAGCGAACTATTTAAGAAGAACGAGGAGCTGAAAAAAAGTGAAGAAAGGTATCACAAGATGATTGAGGAGGTGGAAGATTATGCCATTGTGTTACTTGATAAAAATGGCATCATCCAAAACTGGAATAAGGGAGCTGAGAAAATAAAGGGCTACTCCGAGGAGGATATATTGGGAAGGAGCTTCAGCATTTTTTACAGGGAAGTGGACCGCATGGAAATGCTTCCCGAAAGATTGTTGCAAAGAGCCAGGGAATATGGCAAGGCTGTGCACGAGGGCTGGAGAAGAAGAAAAGACGGTACTCTTTTTTGGGGCAGCATTGTTATTACAGCGCTGCATGATGCTGAGAATAATATTATCGGATTCTCAAAGGTTACACGCGACCTGACGGAAAGAAAGATTGCTGAAGACAGAATGAGAGATTATGCTACACAATTGGAGTTTCAAAATAAAGAGTTGGAGCAGTTTGCCTATGCCGCTTCTCATGATATGAAAGAGCCACTAAGAAAGATCAGCTTTTATAATAATTACGTGGTGGATGATGTAAATAATCAACTAGACGAAAAATCCAGGGAATACCTGAACAGGTCATTGCAGGCAGTAAAAAGAATGTCCCTGTTGATAGACGACCTGCTGGCATACTCGAGGGCCAATTCCCGAGATGAATCATTTGAAGAAACAGATCTTAACGAAATAGTGGAAGAGATCATCCTTTCTCAAAAAGACCTTATTGAACAAAAAGAAGTGCAGATCAGGGTGGATCCCTTGCCTGTGGTAAAAGTGATCCCTTTCCAGTTTAAACAATTGATGGACAACCTGATCAACAATGCCATCAAATACAAGCATCCGGAAAGGAAAAGCGTGATTCATATTTTCAGCAGTAAGGTTAGAGGAGAAGAGATCAATGCTTCGGATGTAGAGCCAGGCATAACTTATTACAAGATCTCTGTAAAGGATAATGGTCTTGGATTTGAGCCACAGTATGCCAAAAAGATCTTTGAGATTTTTCAAAGGCTGAATAATAAATCTACTTATAAAGGCACGGGTATAGGTTTGGCCATTTGTAAGAGGATCGTCCAGAATCACCACGGTTGTATTAAGGCCCAAGGAAAAGAAAATGAAGGGGCACAATTCGATATTTATTTACCTGTGCAATAGTAAATCGCCAACTCCCGGCCATGGGTAACCTGTTTTATCTACAATAATTTGCTGCTATAATTCTCTTTAATTAGCCAGGGTGTTTTATACTGTTTTCGCAAAAGGGAAATCCTTTTGTAAACCTGTATGGTGCAGCTTTGATGTTGTAACTTTAGCTCTGTACATACTATTTGTTATGAATGATGTTCAACTAGAATTGGATGATAAAGGCCATGGGTCTTTTTTTATCAGCGAGCAGGGAAAACAGTTGGGTGAAATGGAGGTGCTGTTAGCACATGAAAAACTTACTGTTTATCATACCGAGGTGGTGCCTGAAGCCGAAGGAAAAGGGCTGGCGAAAAAGTTGTTATCTGCTATGGTAGACTATGCCCGGCAACATCAACTACAGGTTATCCCTTTATGCCCATATGTGCATGCACAGTTCAGGCGTCATCCTGATGAGTATGCTGACATCTGGAAGCCATAAGTTGTTATCCGGATGATTAGTTCAACTACTGCTCTTTGATCTTTTACACATGGCCATTGTTATCAGTGGTAACAGTGATGAGATAATATGCAGGATTGATTTTTGTATGATCTGAAGAGCAGGATTACTGAATAGTATGCGCAAGGATTTATTTTAAGATCAAAGTAGTGTTATGACCAAAGAATATAAAAAGATCGTAGTAGTTGGTGGAGGATTTGCCGGTATCAACCTCATCAAGCACCTTACAAAAAATAATCATTTTCATGTTACCCTGGTAGATAAGAATAATTATCATTTTTTCCCCCCGTTGTTATACCAGGTGGCCACAGGCTTTATTGAGCCTTCCAATATTAGTTATCCTTTTCGCCGCATGTTCCAGGAAAAAGAAAATCTAAGGTTCCATATGGGTTCCCTGGTAAAGGTCAACCCAGATGCCAATACAATAGAGACCGATACGGGTACATTGGATTATGATTACCTGGTGCTGGCGGTGGGTACCGAGACCAATTATTTTGGTATGGAGAATGTGAAGGAATACGGCTTGCCAATGAAGTCCATTGATGATGCCCTGAACCTGCGCAATCATATATTGCTGAATATGGAAAATGCGGTGAGGTCTAATGACCGTGCTGAAAGAGAAAAGCATCTTAATATCGTCATTGCGGGCGGAGGTCCAACAGGTGTGGAAATTGCAGGAATGTTGGCAGAGATGGGGCATAACATTGGGCGGAAGGAATATCCGGAGATCAAAGATCTTCAGCAGCATATTTACGTAGTAGATGCCGGTCCCGTTTTGCTGGGGCCTATGAGTAAAAAATCGCAAGAGGAGGCCACTAAGGTGCTAAGTGACCTGGGCGTACATATCATACTGAATACGGCGGTGAAAGATTATGTGGATGAAAAAGTGATATTGGCTAATGGGCAAACTATTGATACTACTGTATTAATATGGGCATCCGGTGTTACAGGCAGAGCTGTGCCGGGCCTTCCAGCCGATGTGATCGGCCGTGGTAAAAGGATCATGGTAGATGAATACAACCGGGTGAAGGGAAGCAATAATATTTTTGCCCTGGGTGATATATGCTTACAGACAACAGACAAGGCATTTCCAAATGGCCATCCGCAATTGGCACAGGTTGCCATTCAACAGGGAGTATTATTTGCAGAAAACATCAGGAAGATAAATGCCGGCCAGGCGCCAAAACCATTTATATACAATGACAAGGGAAGCATGGCCATCATTGCCAAGTATAAAGCAGTGGCAGATCTGCCCAAACTGTTCTTCAAAGGCTTCTTTGCCTGGGTGGTATGGTTGTTTATTCATATTATGCCAATTGCGGGATTCCGTAATAAGGTTTGGTTAGCCTTTAATTGGTTCTGGTCCTTTATCACTAATGATCCTACCTTAAGATTGATCTTCCGTCCGCGACAGGAAGAAAAAGAACCAGTGGCGCAATGACCGTTACTTTAATAAAAAAGTATTAATTTTTAATAAGGTGAGCAAGGATGAGCAACCTGGCAACAAATTGCCATCCTGCTTACTTATAAAAATGTTCTCATGCCCAATATAGCCATTATATCCTCAAGCGTCCGGATAGGGCGGAATAGCCACCGGGTAGCCTTATTTTTTCAAAACTATTTACAGCAACATAACCTGGCCATGGTGGACCTGCTGGATCTATATTTATATGACTTCCCTGTGTTTGATGAAAGGTTGCGTTTAATGAAAGACCCTTCACCGGAAGTGCTGGATTTTGCAGAGCGCATCACAAGGGCCGATGGAGTGATCATAGTGACACCAGAATATAATGGCGGGTATCCTGCCAGCCTGAAGAATGTGATCGATCTCTTATATGTGGAATGGAAAAGAAAGCCAATTGCTATTGTCACCGCCTCTAATGGACAGTTTGGTGGCACACAAGTAATGACATCGCTGGTGTTTTCTTTATGGAAGATAGGAGCTTGGGTAGTGCCTTCCATGTTTCCTGGTCCTAAGGTGCAGGAAGTGTATGATGAAAATGGAAAGCCACAGGATGAAGAGGCCGTGAACAAAAGAGCCAAAGTGTTTATAGACGAATTGCTTTGGTGTGTAGAAGCGGGTAAAAAAATGGCAAATAAATAAGGTTACATGAGTGCTATCGAGACGTTGATCCTGCTCATGTTGATCATTGTGGTGTGCTCTATATTTGCCCGCCGGCTCAACATTATTTTTCCCATATTGCTAACCGTTACAGGATTGTTGCTAAGCCTGATTCCCGGCTTTCCCAAATTATTCCTGGATCCTTCTATCGTACTCCTGGTTTTTTTACCACCCATCTTATATTCAGCTGCCTGGAATACCAATTGGGTAGATTTTAAAAGGAATATTGAACCCATTTCCACACTGGCTATTGGTCTTGTTATCATTACCACCATAGTTATCGGTTTTGTGGCCAAAGCATTATTACCAGGTTTTACATTGGGTATGGGATTTCTGCTAGGCGCTATCATCTCGCCTCCAGATGCCGTGGCTGCTACTTCTGTTTTTAAATATATCAGGATCCCTAAAAGGATCGTGGCCGTACTGGAAGGTGAAAGCCTGGTGAATGATGCCAGTGCACTAATTACCTTCCAGTTTGCCTTGACCTCTATCTTTATTGGGTCCTTTTCACTTTCCAATGCTATTAGTCAATTCTTCATGGTTTCCGGCGGTGGAGTGGGCATAGGCTGCCTGGCAGGTTACCTGTCGTTGTTAATGCATAAAAAATGGAAGATGGACACTCCTATTGCTACCGGGCTCACATTTATTACAGCTTATGGATCATATGTATTAGCAGAGGAACTCCATTTCAGCGGTGTGTTAAGTGTTGTAGCCGCAGGATTGGTTGTTGGCAACCGCCAGGCCAAAATCCATAGTGCCAAAATGCGCCTGCAATCTATTGCAGTGTGGAATTTTACTGTTACGATGGTGCAAGGACTCATCTTTATATTGATAGGCCTGCAATTACCCTTTATTGCAGCCGGTATCAAAAACCAGTCTATTGTTCACCTGGTGATAATGGGCGCCTTGATCAGTGCCGCCGCTATTATCATACGTTTCACTTTTGTTTTTGCCATGAACTTCCTCACCGGCAGGATCAGGAGAATGCTGAAGATCGAGGCTATATTCCCGTCCTGGAAACATGATTTTGTGGTGGCCTATTCAGGCATGAGGGGTGTGGTTTCTGTAGCTGCTGCTTTTTCCATTCCATTGTTCCTGCAAAATGGAAGTCCTTTTCCTCAAAGGAACCTGATCCTCTTTATTGTCTTTTGTGTCATCATTTTTACCCTCGTCCTCCAGGGATTGACCTTGCCATGGATCATCCGTAAGCTTGACTTTTCCAGTTTCATTTCCTCCAGGCAGGAGGCGAACTTTATTCTTGCTTCACTGTCACAGGCCGCATTGGATCGTATTGAGAACATAATCAAAGAAGAAAACCTGGATACAGAAGCTGCCAACCATGTCAGGGATATATATACCAGGACCATCAACCAGTATAGCGACTGCAACACAGAGGATGAAATAGAACAAAGAAAAGTTTCGAGGCGGCTGATGATGGAAGCGGTAAAGGCAAAAAGGAAAAAGCTGCATGAACTAAGACAGGAAGAAGATGTTGATCATGAATTGTTTCTTGAGCTGCAGAATGAACTGGATCTTGATGAAGCGCGCTTATTAAAATTAAAAGTCAATTAGTGCAAAACTAAAGTTGAAAAACTTGCATAAATTGCCTGGCATTACAATCCATTATTTAACCTGGTAATTAGAATCAGACTTATATGAAATCCGTTGCTCTGCTTATACTCATTTGCTTTTTCCAACTTTCTCTTCCTGCACAGGAAAAGGAAAACGTCAACACCATAGGTTCAGGACAGGTGCCATCAGTGGTAAAAGATAAGGCCAACCGGATTCACATAGCCTATGGTTACGGTGATAGTATCATGTATGTCTTCTCAAAGGACGGTATTTCTTTTTCTTCACCTTCGCTGGTGGCTGTATTACCGGGATTATTCTCTTTTGCCATGCGTGGCCCCCAGGTGGCTGTATCTTCTAGTGGTATTATTATCACTGCCTGCACAAAGGAAGGTAACATATATGCGTATTCGAAGACCCCGAATCGTTCATGGGCCAGGACGGTAAGGCTCAATTCCCAGCCTTCCTCTGCTAAGGAAGGATTGATGGCCTTGAGCGCTGATGGCAATCATGTATTTGCCACCTGGTTAAGTGTCAATGATCCTAAAGGCCAGAAGCTGATGGGCATCCGTTCTACTGATGGTGGTAAAACCTGGAGTAATAATCAGCTAGTATATTCCTCGCCCGATAAATCTATTTGCGAATGTTGTAAGCCATCAACTGTGGTCAGGGGAAATAAAGTATATGTAATGTTTCGTAACTGGCTGAATGGAAACCGCGACCTGTATCTTACTACTTCAACTAACAGTGGCCAGGCATTTCAAAAGGCTCAGAAGCTGGGAATGGGAAGCTGGAAACTTTCCGGTTGTCCCATGGATGGCGGAGGCCTGGTGGTAAGTAAGGCTGGTACGGTATTCACCGTATGGAGAAGAGAAGCACAGGTATATGCTGCAGCTCCGGGGCAAGTAGAAAAGGCAAAGGGTGAGGGCCGGAATTGTACTATGGAATTGATCAATGGCAAACCAGTATATGCCTGGACCCAGAATGGGGAAATGATCATAACACTACCGGGGGGTTCCAGGAGAATTATTGGAAAAGGTGCCCTGCCTCAATTAAAAGCTATTAATGATCAGCAATTACTTTGTGTTTGGGAAAAAGATAAGCAGATACAATCCTTGATACTCAGTCTATAATTACCTCATTACTCCCACATTAATGTTATCTATACACTTATCCCAAAGGGAAATAACCATTGCTCCCTGGTGCAGGTGTACGCATTAAAATAAAGGGCATTGCCCTTTTGAATGGGCAGGCAGGCAACTCAAACAGCCAGGTAGCCGTATCTACTAAAAAAAGACAATGAAGATCCAATTTATTCCAAAAGGATTGCTGGTGATCCTGGCAGGAAGCTTTCTTTTGTCTTGCAGCAAGGGAGGCGATAATACCACCAGTCTTTATGGCAACAATACCAATAACAATACAAATCCACAACCTTCGGCCAGTGGTAATACAGTATCAATATCAGGTATGAGCTTTTCTCCAGGCAGTATCACTGTTAAAGCCGGAACCACTGTCACCTGGACCAATAATGACAATATGTTGCATACCGTCACTGCCGATGATGCCAGCTTTTCAAGTGGTGATATGAATTATGGAAGCAGCTACAGCCACACTTTTAGTGCGGCAGGTACCTATCCTTATCATTGCAATTATCATCCGGCAATGAAAGCCAGTGTGGTAGCCAACTGAATAAAATGAAGATTATTTTTTCCTGGAAATAATTGTACACAGCAATCAACCGTGCCCTGTGAAAAATTCTAAATAAACAGGTGTTTTATAACAGGTAGGTATTAAATGATAAGAATGAAACTGTATAGCTTTTGGTTTAAAACGGGAATCATGCCTTTTCTAATGCTCAGTTGTATGCATTCAAAGGAACAATTATTAGAAGAGGAAAAAATACCAGAAGCAACCATTACTTTCATAAGCCCTTCAAATGGGGCTGTTCTATCATTAAATGATTCAGTGTCCATACAGGCACAGGCTATATCCACTGCCCCCTTGCATGGGTACGATCTTGTGATCAGGAAGGCAAATGATACCACCACTTACCTGTTTGCACACTTTCATGAACATGAAGGCGATACTTTAGACATAGACAAGAAATGGAAAGGCAATTTGCATGATGCGGCCAACCTGGAAGCAATGATCACTGTTTACCTCGACCATGAGCTGCACACCAAATCCCAAAAGGTAGCGTTCAGGTTGGAATAGGCATTGGATATATATATTAGCAGGTATAGGCTCTATAATACCATTCTATCTCCCGTTGCAGGTTTTTATTTAATTCGGGATAGCGGTTATCGCTGCATAGCCAACCTTCACCTTCTTTTACCATGATGATCCTTTCTGGACGGTTATTAGAACCTTTCATACCTTTTTTATGCACCAGGATGTACCAATGCCAATCGGTAGTATCCACCATGTATAAGCTGGTGGCCTCGGGTTCATTTGATAATACCAAGAAATTCATTGTTAACCGGTAATCTAATCTAACCCACTAAGTAGCAGGTAAAGTATGATTGTGGTCATTGCCAATCATGATATGTTACTATGGGATTGATTAATTGCTTACTCGGATCAAAATCATGACGTGGCATGATACATATCATTCAGTTCATTGTAATAAATAATGTGCTTTGCACCTTCATTGGTTTATTAAGTATCCTATATTCCTTTATGAAAAGCTGTAAGTCTTATCCGATTGATGAAGATTAGTATTGTAGCCGGAAAACTGTATTGCCCCTCTGATGAGGGGTTTTTTATTGCACCTGGTTAAGTGTAGGCTCATTTTTTATCCTTTCCCGGAAGGTTAGTTTTTTTAAATAGCTCCATTGCCGTTCTATAAAATCATATAAATAGTTAAATCTGGCTGGAATATAAATCAGGAAAGTATTTCCATGGTGTACTTTTGAATCTCTGACCACCGTCATGCGGTGCATCAAACAGGTTCATTAACTTTATGCTTTGATGAAAAAACTACTTGTCATAATGCTCATGCTGGTGTACGGGTTTTCCTCTACGGGAATGACTCTCCAGTTGCATTACTGCTGTGGTAAATTAAAGTCAGTTGAACTGGCACCTGTAAAAGACCCTGGCTGTGGTAATAAGCATAAAATGGGTTCAAAACCCTGCTGCGAAACAAAGAACATCAACTCAAAAAGCAAATCAGACCAGGTCAGCACCCAACTTGTTTACAAGGTTTTAAATCCTGTTGCTGCTATCCCATGGCCTTCGCCAGTTGCAGCTATCGTGATGACACCTGATGAACTGTCAACGGCTCACCATTGGTATGATTCACCGCCAGTACATTCCCGCTCTCTATTTCTTTTGAACAGGGTATTCCGGATCTGATACATAATTACACCAGCGTACACTGCTAAGCGTAATTATTGTTGATTCAAAAAATACCAGAATGTTAGTCATAAAGCGTAGTACATTAATTGTACTGTTATTAATAAGTTGCCTGTTTACATATGCACAGGAAGCTGCTTCCGTGAACACCAGTTTCAAAGTGTCGGGAGTTTGCATACAATGTAAACACAGAATTGAAAAGGCTTTAAAACTCAAGGGCATACAAGATGCGAAATGGGATATCCCTTCTAATACCCTTTCTTTAACATATCAACCTTCAGTGATCGGTCTTGAACAGATTCACCATAAACTGGCTGAAGTGGGCCATGACACTCCATTGGAGAAGGCAAAGGATGATGTTTATCATTCACTTCCTGAATGCTGTCATTATCGCGAAATGGCGGCTGAAGAAGCCATCGCCCAGGCAGACATTGCAGATAGTACCATGATCAGGGGCATCGTGGTGGAAACTTCAAATGGACAGGTTAATCCCCTGGCCGGTGCCACACTTACCTGGGCGGGTACTTCCACAAGTACCATTACCAATCCCCATGGTGAATTCCTGCTCAGGCGCAATGAAAAGACCGACAGGATGGTGGTGAGCTATGCAGGCTTTGCCACAGATACAGTCTCCATTGGAACATTGAATGATATACAGGTAAGCCTTGATAAAAAAGAAAACCTCACTGGTGTGGTCATCACAGCCAGGCAACGCACGAGTTATATAGATGCCAATAACCCTTTTCGTACTGCTATCATCACAAAAAAGGAACTCTTGAAAGCAGCCTGCTGTAACCTCAGTGAAAGCTTTGAAACCAATCCCTCGGTGGATGTTTCATACAGTGATGCAGCTACAGGATCAAAGCAGATCCAGTTATTAGGATTGGCAGGCATCTACACGCAGCTCACAGTAGAGAATCTGCCCGGTCCAAGAGGCATAGCCACGCCCCTGGGATTGAACAGTATTGCGGGACCATGGGTTGAATCCATTCAATTGATCAAGGGAACCGGTTCTGTAGTCAATGGATTTGAAAGCATTGCAGGGCAGATCAATGTAGAATTGAAAAAGCCACAAACCAGCGAAAAGCTGTACCTCAATGGTTATATCAACAGTATGGGTAAAACCGATGTCAATCTGAACTGGGCACATAAGATCAACAGCAAGTGGTCCACCGGCTTTTTACTGCATGATGATTTCTTAAACAGCAAACAGGATTTTAATAAGGACGGCTTCAAAGATCTGCCCACAGGCAACCAGTTCAATGGTGTACACCGCTGGCAATACCTGGGAGAGAATGGATTGATGGCACATTTTGGAGTAAAGGCATTGGTTGATGATAAAACAGGGGGGGAGCTCGATTATCAAGCTTCAAAAGATAAGTTGTCTACTAACAATTACGGGCTGGGTATCAAAACCAACCGTTACGAAGTGTTTGGAAAGATAGGATACGTGTTCCCGGAAAAGATGCATAAAAGCATAGGACTTCAATTGTCTGCTTTTGATCATAAGCAGGACGCTTATTTTGGCCTTACACAATATGATGCACGCCAGAAGAATTTCTATTCCAATCTTATTTACCAATCAAGGATCAATTCCGATGTACACAAGTTCAAGGCAGGCCTCAGCTTTTTGTATGACCAGTACAAGGAACAACTGCAGGCTACGCCTTACGACAGGAAGGAAGTGATTCCAGGTGCTTTTGGAGAATATACCTATGCACCCGGTGACAAGCTGGATCTGGTGGCCGGCATAAGGGCAGATCATAACAGCCTGTATGGATGGTTTGCCACACCGCGCCTAAATATCAGGTATTCGCCCGCAAGCAATACCACCATCAGGTTGAGTGCTGGTAGGGGCCAGAGGACGGCAGACATCTTTGCTGAGAATATTGGTGTTCTGGTTAGTTCCAGGATGATTAATATCCTGAATCCTGTTGCTGGTAAGGCCTATGGCCTGCAACCTGAAGTGGCCTGGAATAAAGGCATTAGTTTGGATCAGAAGTTTCACCTTTTCAGCAGGGACGCATCTATAGGTGTAGATTTCTACCGCAATGATTTCACCAACCAGGTTGTGGTTGACCTGGAGAATGCCAGGGAGGTAAGGTTTTACAACCTTGCCGGCAAGTCTTATTCCAATAGCTTCCAGGCCGAAATGAACCTGGTACCCGTTAATAAGCTGGAGCTTCGCCTGGCGTATCGCTATTTTGATGTGAACACCACCTATAGCGGCCAGCTTCTAGAAAAACCGTTTACGGCCAAACACAGGGCCTTTGCCAACCTGGCTTATGACCTTAAGGGCTGGAAGATAGATTACACCGTAAACTTCACAGGTCAGAAAAGGCTGCCCTCCACATATATAAATCCGGATGCTTTCAAGCTGGAAGAAAGATCGCCTTCCTATGTCACCATGAACGCCCAGTTGAGTAAAAGCATAGGAAAGAAAAAGCAGTTTGATTTTTATGTAGGTGGAGAGAACCTTACCAACTATTTTCAAAAGAATGCCATCATCTCGGCTTCTGAGCCTTTTGGTGATTATTTTGACGCTTCCCTTGTGTGGGGACCTCTCTCAGGAAGGTTGTTCTATTCAGGCTTCAGGTACACTATCAAATAATATTACTATTCAAAGAGCTGGCTTACGTTCGTGAGCCGGCTCCTTCTATTGTAAGTGGCAACTTTTGATTTGAAGACGATTTGTGTTGATAGGTGAACAGCTGCTTCAGGTTCAGTATAGGCTTTCCCATAAAAGTCCATGACAGCCAGCAACAGAAGTACAGCACACAGGTATGAATGGCAAAAAACAGGTAAGGGTAGTAGTTAGCCGGAATGAAAGGGATCAGCCGGTTGAACAGTTCCATGGTTTTATACCACAACAAATAGAAGTACAACACATGATAGAGGTACATGCCATAACTTACCTTGCCTACCCTTATCAATAAAGGATTGTTCAATAACCTCAGGATTACTGTTCGCTGGTGTTGATGCACCAGTATATAACAGATCATCCAGCAGCCAAAAATGGAATACAGTATTCTCCATTGGTGGTAAAACTGCCATCCGCACCAATCCAGTATCATGATCAGCAAACCGGCTAGCGCAGCAATGTTCATCAACCGGTAGGTCTTTCTCAACCAATGTGGTTTGAAAACCATGATCCAGGCCAGCAAGCCTCCCAATCCCAAAGCATCCAGGCAGGTTTGAGGCAATACATAACTGAATTCGGGATCACTAGCTAAGAACTGGCTGATGATGCCTATGCCAATGAATAAGCCCACCAGGTGCAGCAGGAATTTCTTTGGAATGAACAGCATGGCCAATGGCCATACCAGGTAAAACTGTTCCTCCACAGCCAGTGACCAGAAATGTGGTGTCAGGGCAGGCCATGAATGAATGTTGAATACATAGAAGTTAGAAGTATAACTCAGGTTGGCCAAAAGCTCCTGCCGCGGAAAGGGAAGATTCAGTCTATGGTGAAAGATCTCCACCAAAAAAAGAGTAAAATAATAAGCTGGAAATATGCGCAATACCCGGCGTATGTAAAAGTTCTTAAGGATAGAAGAAGTGGAATGGGATAGTGCTTCTGCTTCATTGCGGTTCTCCAGCAAGATCCGCGTAATCAAAAAGCCACTCAGCACAAAAAACACCGTCACACCAAAGGGCCCTGTCCGGACAGCATTCAGGTAGCTGTCCTTTGGTAGCCAGTGCCAAATGAGCACCAGGATAACTGCTATAGCCCTCACGCCATCCAGTGGTTTTATGTAATTGGACTTCGCCATCCCTGATACAATATACTCTATTAGCATTTCTTTCGTTTATAAAGGCCGTGATACCATATTGGGAGTAACACCCAAAGTCTTTTGACATATGTTATAATTTCTTAATTATTTTTTCTATTCTTGTGGTCGCTACTGCTACTGTGAGATAAAATGAAGTCACCACCCATTATAAAGCCATACCCTGACATGCCCGGACGACCCCTATGGTCCGTGATGATACCTGTATATAACAGTTCCCACCTGCTTCCCTCCACACTGGATAGCATCTTACAACAAGACCCTGGGCAGGATCAAATGCAAATAATGGTAGTTGATGATGCCAGCACCGATACCAATGTAGAAGAGCTGGTTCAGCAATTGGGCAAAGGCAGGGTGAAGTACCATCGTCAGCCACGCAACGTGGGCAGCCTTAAGAATTTTGAAACCTGTATTAATTTGTCGTATGGACGGCTGGTGCATTTACTACATGGAGACGACCGTGTAAGGAAGGGATATTATGAAAAGATGGGATCCTTGTTCCGTCAATACCCACAGATAGGCGCTGCCTTTTGCCGTTATGATACCATAGATGAAAATGGAAACATATTATGGACACATACACAGGAAATGGATCATGATGGGGTGCTGGAAAACTGGCTGTTCAAGATCGCCAGCAAACAACGGCTCCAATTCTGCACCATCACGGTGAAGCGGGAAGTATATGAAAAGCTGGGGGGTTATTATGGTGTGAATTATGGAGAAGATTGGGAAATGTGGGCCCGTATTGCCGCTCATTACCAGGTGGCTTATACGCCGGAGATACTGGCAGAGTACCGCATGCATACAGACTCCATTTCCAGTGCCTCCTTTACTAATGCTCATAACATACGCGACATACGATGGGTCATTAATGCCATTCAAAACCTGGTACCCCGTGAACAAAGAAAGCAGGTGTACAGGGCTGCCAGCAAGCACTATGCACATTATGCATTGACCATTGCCAACCTGATCTGGCACCGCACCCAGAATAAACGAAGCACACACCTTCAAATATGTGAAGCCCTAAAAATGCATACAGATGCTACTATGCTGATCAATGCGGCAAAGATCTATACGAAGATGATGATCGGGAGAGTTTGAGAAGTCAACATTTAAAAGTAAAAAGTAAAAATGTGGAACTTGAATACTGGCTGTCTTATACATTCCCGGGAACTACAATTCGAGTCACAGATCCAATAAACATTTTCCTGGTATTACTTTCCGATCACGCATGAGCGCAATTCGTTTTGTTCCCAGTAATACACCTCATCACCTCCTTCATATAATTCCTTGAATGGTCCAATGCCTATACTATTGCATTTGAGTTTCACAAAAGCCGGGTCAGATGGTTTTAAGTCAGGATCATCTATATCATAGCGACCAGGTTTGTATAGGGAAAGGAGATAATCAATTTTTTCACGATCATGTTGCGTAAGCTCTGTTAACTCTACGGTGGTAAAACTATCATTTTGGCCAAGAAAAGCCACTGCAGCTAATCCGGTTTTTCCCTTATCTACTATCAATGCATGGTCTTTCTTTCCATTACAATCAAAATCACCCGTTATATAATTAACCAGGGAATGATCGGTCTTGTATTTGTTGAATAATTGTGGATACCATTGGTTGTGATCAGGTATAGACCAGTAGGGGTGTGCTTTTTCTAAATAGGAAAGAAGTTCTGGGCTGATGTACTGACTATATATTTCATCCATTGCATATTTTTTCCCTATACCAGGAGTAATAGTGGTAAGCAGCGAATCGGTTACTGAAGCTTCCATTTGAGGCATTTCATCAGCCTTATCAGCCAGGTGACAGGACGCTGTAATATAAAATAGAAATAAAACTAAACAGTTCACGAGGTGAGATGTTGACCACGCCGCCGGAATTTTCATCTTCTCTTGTTAATTAGGTTGTATTGTTTAAAAAGAAAACAAATGTCCAACGAATGTATAATACAATATGTTATGTAACCATTAACCAGCAGCAGTTCACACATTCTTCTGTGTCTGATTTCTGGGATACCATTATGTTCTAAATAAAATTCTTAGTACTAACCCAGCTGGGGAAGTTTACTTTTAACTCATCTTGCGCACATCCTTATTAAACATGAGCATAACATAAATTACTAACTGCCAACCGTACCTGTTTTTACATCACCGTCACGCTTATAGCTGGCAACGATCACTCCACTGGGTGTAACCACGCTATCTAATAATGTAAAGGCTGCGGGAATCGGTCCATCCTGGAACAGCTTCTTTCCTGTGCCAAGAGTCAGCGGATGGATCTTGAGCCAAAGTTCGTCAACCAGGTCATGCCGAAGTAACAATTGTACCAGTTGGCTGCTGCCCCAAACCTGCAGATCGGAAGTGCCGTCAGCGGTTGAATCCTTAAGCTTTCGAATAGATTCCAGGTTATCAAGAAAAACCGAGTTTTTCCAATCCGAGCTTTTCCTGGTAGTGGAAAGAACATATTTGGTCACGTCATTGATGCCCGGCCATCCTGCCTCATGTTGTGGCCAGTAATTCTCCCAGATCTCGAAGGTCTTCCTGCCCAACAGAAGATCTGATGGCCTCATTACTTTTTGCATGACTTTTCCAATCACCTCGTCGCCATACGGTGCCACCCAGCCGCCATACTTGAAACCACCTGAAGTGTCTTCCCCTGGAGCCCCTGGTGCTTGCATCACTCCATCCAGAGTGATCATTGATAATACCGTTATTTTTCTCATGGGCGATGACTATTTGATAAAATAAACCAATGATGGCACCTTTAATTCTTTGCCACCTGCATCTTTTACGCGGATCTTGTCAATGGTGACAGTTCTTCCGGGCTTTACTTGTTGTGCGATCACTTCTTTTGCCCTTGGAGAAAATGAAGCACCTTCGCAATCAACCGTCATCACATCGCCTTTATCAGTATCAACAGTGAATGTGTACCCGGCCACCTGGTAGTGAACATCAAAGGGGAAATCTATAAGATAGACACCTACTCCAGCCTGGCCCTGGAATACAGCCGATGATATGTTATCGCCGGATTTGTATCCACCAATGGTGCCGAAAGGAGTGGGTAAACGCCGCACCCTGAAGGTGGTAGTGCCTGCAATTTTTTCATCCACATACACGCTGATCACACAATCATCGGTCACTTCTTCCACGTGCACATTGTAAAGGCCTGCACCGGTTTTCGAAATAGTGCCAGCCCCACCATTGATGCTAACGGTGAGTTTTGAATCGGCGCCTCCGGATGCTGCCACCGAAACAGGGTTGTCAACACCTATATACAGTACATTCATTTTGTTTGGAGATACTGCAATAGTTGTCTGGGCATTGGTAAACATTGTGCCGGTAAATAATGCCGCAGCCAATAAAAGCTGCTTACATAACGCAAGCTGGTGAAGGTCAGGCAAGATCATTGGTTTTGATTTTTAGGTTAAGAGCATCATTGCATAGAAAGAACACTCCCTGTAAGATACGAAGAGGCCTTTATCCTGCATATGGAACGCTGGCTTTTTCTTTGTATTGTGTACTGGTGTTTGTGTCTCAGTCGAGCATAGTGCTAGAGATGCTTTATATGTACCTATCATTTCTAAAGTACATACCTGCCATCCCTGGCCTGGCTTGTTTTGCACCTAACTGGTACCAGGAAAGACCAAAGGATAGGCATCGATCTTCTTATACATCCATAATGATTACATACTAATGTTTATCAATGAAGCTTAGTACTACTTTATTAAACTCAAATGGACTTTCATATTCAAGCCCATGGGAAGTACGCTGCAGGGTGACTCTTTCTTTGTTACGTAAGCAAGGTTCCATCTTATTTAAGATGGCTGGAAAAAAGGATGGGGATTGATCTCCTCCCACCAATAATACAGGGCATGTGATCCTTTTCAGATCATCGCAACTAGTGAGGGGCATTATATTTTGCAGTGTAGCATTCGCCCTGGCTTCCTGGGTATTCATCATCATTACTTCCCGGTCCATTTGCGGTAATTTGGAAAAGTAAGTGCTGTCGCCTGTAACAACGGAAACAAATTCCTGCACGGCTTTTTGCTGTTCATTATTTGAAAATGCTACTACGGCCCTGGCAAATGGATTGACATCCGATGGGGAAGGTGGAGGCAACAGAGACATGACCGGCGGCTCACCAAGGGTGAGACTTCGAACCAGTTCAGGATGATCTATTGCTGCCAGCAAAGCAATAAAAGCACCTGAGGAATGTCCCACCAGGTGCACTGGTGGAAGACGAAGCTTTTTTAGAAATTCCGTTAGATCCTTACCATGAGAAACAAAGCTGTGTTTGGAATCATCCATCATGGTTTTCTGATTAGGCCATGCATAGCGGCGGCTGTAGGCAATGACCCGGTGATTTCTGGCAAACTGGTCCACTTGCGATCGCCAGGTGCGGTAGTCGCCCAGTGCGCCATGAACAAATACCACAGGTTCACCCTTCCCAATGTCAATATAATGCAGGCTGTCGCCATTAATGAAAATAGACTTTACTCCAGGATCACCAGTCGGGGTAATGATTGAGGTTTTGCCTGTATAGCTGTCGTGGCAGCCATAAGATAAAAGCAATAGCCAAAACAGGTTTTGTTGTAAGAACTGCTTTTTCATTGTAAACTGTTTAAGAGTTGACAATTAATAGAGTTTTGCAAGGGAGGCTTGCATGTCTTACAGTAGGGGAATAGGCTACCTAAAGTTAGTGGAACCCTGGTAAAATGGGTGAGTTATAATAATACATGAGTTGCACCAGGTTTTATTCAACCTATGCATACATTACAATATCATGGCGTTGCAAAACCAATTCATTTCTTTAGCTGCGCAGTGAGTGTTTCGTTTTCTGATTTTAGATCGAGACCTTTTTGTAAGGTTGCTTTAAATACTTCAGCAGCTGCAGCCACTACCATAGAAAGGAGTACTATCACCATGCATATGGCCAGGAAACCTGCGGGGTCATCATCTTTTGCATGAAAAATCCTGATGTATATTCCTGCCGCTATAATCAGGATACTAAATGCGATAGCACACTGTTCAATGCTTCTTATGGCATTCACAGAGTGTTGTGAGAACACCTGGTTTTGCCTGATGTGGCCAAGCAATTTAAACGCTTTATACAGCCCCACAAATAGGGCGATAGAAGCTGCGTATCCATATAAGAGGAATGGATCAAGATATATATCTACCCAGTCCAGGTTTTTGGCCCTTCCTTCAGTCATAGGCAGCCTTATCATCAGGACCAATGCTGCAATGGCTATAAGCACAATGACCACCTGGAGAAATATTGTTACAAACGGTTTCATAATATTATTTTGACATGATGACTACACAACTTAATTATTGAATTCAACTATCAAAGGAGTATGATCACTATAGTTTTTCCAATAGCCAAAGTCTCCTATTTCTACAGACTTTAATCTCGAAACAAAGTTGGCAGATGCAAAGCAGTAATCTATATGGTATGGTCTATCTAAATGCCTGTACATGTAATAAGTGGGATGTAGTTCTTTTCCCTGTGCCTGTTTTTTATATAAATGATACATGCTAAAAATACCTTTTTCCTCAAGAAGCTTTACTACGTTAGAGTGATTGCTGGATCTATGCTTTTTATCCCAGATTGAGTTGCTGTTAAAATCACCAATCAGTATAGTTGGCTTATTTGATAACAAGTCCTCGTAATGAATAATTGCTTTGTGCACCTGCTCAATATATCGTCCATCCTTATCGTCCGGGTTATAAGCCCATACTGCAAATAAGTTAAAGTCAACGCCCTCGCCTGTAACCTGTATTGGAATGATCATCCTTAAGTTCACATTGTAATTATCCAATACTTTGAATGTTAGATCCGAAAATGATAATATAGCGAGTCCTTTATTTCTATTCTTTCCAAACCATAAAGTATTGGAGGGTTTTATAATATCGTCTTTGAATATAAGTTTGTCCGGATGCTCACATTCTGGAATAACAAGGATGTCTGGCTTATGAGCCAAAATAGCATGAGCTTTTCTTCTGAAAGCCATATTGCAATTCCATGTTATAATCTTCATGATCTCTACTAGAACCGGACTGTAATGTTTTCTAATTTTTTACCAATAAAGATTTGCAAAAAACAACTATATCATTTACTACATGATGCTTATTAAAGTTAAATTGTAAAGACATAACTTCTATCCATTTTCTGTGAATGCTTTATAGTTCAGTCAGATATTTAACGAATGAGTCCATGTGTGTAAGAAGAACTTGAAACTTCACTTAATAAATTAGCTAAAAGCCTTTTTGACTTAACTGCTTCGGCCTTAAAGTATACTAATAGAAGAAGATAAGCAAATGCTATCAGCCCCACTTGCAACAATCACTTCTGTAAGTACTTCCTTTTCTTTTATTTTTAGTGGATTAACAGACTCCGGTTTTCAACGCATTATAAAAAACTAATTATGCAGAAGCATAGTACAGGGTTACTTATTGTTTTTCAAACGTTTTACTTTTATGGTCCAATATGTTAACGTATCGTTGCCCTCAGGTATATATTGGTGTGCTGTCATAGCCGGAATAATAATAAAGTCGCCGGGTGATAGTTTTTGTTCATGGGCGCTTTCTATTCTATCACAATACCAATTCCGCCATGGTTCCTCACCCGATGTCCTGATATCTCCTGACACCAGGTAACTGGTTTTAAGAGTTCCATGTCCCGAGCGGATGATGGCTATATCGTCCATTTGTTCATGGATCTCTACAAAGCCGGTTTTTGTACGCACAGTTATTAAGTATGGCGCATTATCATTGCTTTTCCCTAAACTGGTTCCTATTGAATCAATTTTTATTAATGCATTGATTATAGAGTCTATCTGAATATTTCTATAATAAGTTACAGCACCCACTTTATTCTTATTGATTTCACCATTGATATCAAATGAAGGATAATTTACTTTACGAGTGGCAATTTTATTGTTACAAGAGAATAGTGCGGTTGCCACAATAATAAGCAGGCTCATTTTTTTCATGTCACCTCGTTTTGGTTTACAATTGATATCAATATTTCACAGGGTTTGAGATTATAGGCATTTTAGTATTTCGCACCTTTAATTATATAACTCAAGTTCAAACTATTATTGAGATAACATTAATAAAATCAGCATAGATAAGTAGCTTAAGTTGTGCTTTAGTGCTTTTCTTTTAGATAATGCTGTTTTAATACGTCTTCGCCAAATTCATTTCCCTTTTCTCTCCATATGGCATGTACATGGTTACCCTTGTTCCTGTTGTCAAATTCAATCAGAAAACCGGGACCATTTACAATGTAATAGTAATTCTCGTGTTCCTTATAAGATCCGATCCAGCCAAAATATATATTATCAATGCCAGCCTTGATTATTTTTTCATATTCAGTCATAGCTTTTTCATACTCAAGGTTGAAAACAAATTCACGGATAATGGATTGCAGTAAATCTTTCTGTTGCTTTGTCAGTTCTGCAGCTTTGATCCCCCAATAATCTACTAAGCGTTTACCACTTTCTGCACTGGTAATAACGTCTTCCGGCACTTTCTGGCTCAGTGTAGCTTTCTTCTGTTGTGAAGGAGAAAGCATATTGATAAGCTGCATGCCCAAATCTTCTTCCTGTCCTAATATGCGCCATCCTGCGTATTCAGAAATGTCATACTCTGCAGGGTCTGTACCCACAAACAATGGAGTCACAGAAATTTTCTGTCCTGTAAAAGTAAAGTTGACAGATAGGTGGTGCCCTTCTAATTTATAACCCCAGGTACTGTCTCCGGGCTTGCCAAAAAAAGCAAAATAGTAATTCCTGTGCGACCATTGCAGCGCTCTCACTTCTTGATATTCAGAATCGGTAATGGCATTTCTAAAATGCAGTGTATCATAATACCAGTAAAGCAGGTTATCCAGGTGCATGATACCCGTTGCTTTTAAATAGCCTTGTGAGCTTAATGAGGCAGAAAGAATGCGGTGCACAAATTTCCTTTGTTCGACGCTCATGTTGCCAATACTGGAACCGGCCCTTGCTCTTAGGCCAACTGGTAAATTATTCCATTTGATCCTGGCAGTGTCATTAAAAGAAAGTAAAGCACTTCTTTTTTGCAGTGGGTCAAAAGATTGGAAAAGCGAATCTGAATATTGTTTGATCTGCTGGTAATATTCGGGTTGGCCCTTGGCCAGCATTACTGAGAATAAGGCTATACCTACAACGAGAATGGTTTTTTGTAGTCTCATATGTAGCTATTTATAATATAACAGCAACACCACGGCCTTTCCAATTAATTAACCCCGCGCTTTTCAATATTTCCAATCCTTTGTTTATACACAAAGCCTATATCTAATGTACCAATTTTATCCTTTTCCTGAATGTTTCAACTTTCAAAACTTTAAGGATGAGTTGTGTTCTTTCTATACTTCGTCAATCCGGGTGACTCGCAACAAATGTCCGGATTCTTTCCACCTTCTCTATAGTTCCTTCCTATCAACGTCCTACCTGCGGTATAGTAGCGGTATAGATACTGCGTGGTGATCACGCAGTAAGTATAGCGTAGATAGGGAGAAGGATGGGCTTTGGTGGGAAGGAGGTATTAAGGAACCGCAGAATATCGAACAAGGAATATTAAATATCGAAGGAAGAGAACCATGATTGATTGGATAGAAGAGGCTTAGTGAGGAGATGGGGTTCTCCTTGTCAACCTGTTAACTTATCAACTTGTCAACCCGAAAGCCGGCCAAAAGCGGTCATTTCCGGCCAAATCGGCCATAATCGGCCATGGTGTTTGATTGAGCGAATAGATTAAATCATATTGCAGGTAAATAAATCCAATATCATATGGCAAAGCAAATAGGACATATAAAGGCAGTAGGCACAGCGGATGACAATGTGAACTTTTACTATACTGAACTGGAAGGGTATTTAGCCAGGTTATTGCCTGGAGTGGATACCAAACGCTTCTGGAATGATCCTGCCTTTGAAGGTAGCAGGAGGAGTGCTGAAAGGTTTAAACAGGGTAATATCATGTCCTCTATTCTTTACCAATTTGTACCTGTAAAAAGAAGGTACACGCATTTATTCAAACAGGTAAGGACACTTTCACTGGTATGCTTAAAGCAGGGAATGGAAAAGAAAGAAGTAATGATAGCTTTATTCAACTTCCTGGAAGAGCAAAAGCGTATTTCGCTTAACTGCCAGCAGTTTGACCTTTTGCTTTCTTCCTTTGAAGAAGAACTAGCTACCAGGCTCAAAGAGCCAAAGAAAGAGAAGGTTAAGAAGCTTAAGAACAAGATTGATATTAAGGTATCTAAACCACTTAATGAAGAAGAACTCGAGTTCTTAGAGCTTTATATGGACGATTATAACTGGACCATCAGGTTTGAAGGAGAATTTCCGCCTAATTACCAGGTGCCATTGTTTTTACTTAAGCACGTGGCTTAAGCTGTTTCTGGTTTATTGTTTTTTGTTTATGGTTCTTTAGGTGAATGAGTATTATTTATTACAATGGCCGTTGATATTGTCAATTGTTAATGGTTAATTGGCCATTGATGTCTTAGGTGGGTAACTACTTTATAGTGCAAAAGACTTCTATTGCGATGATTATTATAACAAAAGTCTTCGAATAGAGACTAACTGAATAGAGTAAAGTATGGTTGTTGTCATCCCGACGAAGGAGGGATCTTTGGACTGCAATAGAAACGGCGTTTTAGTGGTTATTAAACTGTTTGCATTAAACATTTAGGTCCAACAGACCTAAATAAAACCATGGCCGCTTTAATGGTTAGCAAAGATCCTTCCTTCGTCAGGATGACAAGGCTAGGGTATTATTTATTGCAGTCAGTATTGGGTTGCCATACTGTATCGCGAAGAGCGCAAAGAGAGCAGCACTTAAAGAATGCTATGGGGCTATTTTTTACATACAACTAACGGTGTACTACATTTGCATTTATACTTATAATAGGATGATGAACCCACAAGGCGTACCTACGGCACGCTATAGCATTCTTAATAATGGTTCTACCAACCAAATGTCCTACGGGACATGGTAAGTGGGGGAAGTGTTATCAATTGATGCAGCAATAAGAAAAGGGGACAAATGCCTTGCAGTAAATTCTGCTTATTTCATCCAGGCAAAACTTTGTCAGTGCATGACACATGTTATTAATAGGGTGGTGATCTCCATGTTACGTAGGAATATGATGTAGCTTGCTATAATAATCTATTACAAAGCGTGCCATAGGCACGCCTTATTCTTCAAATATCTTGTAAATCGAAATGTATTTTCATTAGCATGAGTTACTTCAAAAAACAATCGTCGTTATAGAGGCGGATTAATTTACCTGCCTTCATTAATATCAATGCATCTGCAAACAACCAACAACTATACACTTTTCCATTTTCCATTTTTCATTTTACATTCGCTCTCTTATTCTTCCCTCGTTCTCTCATCATCCCTTTTCTCTCGACCTGACTCCTGCGTGGGGATATCACTTATACTTTTATCTGAAAAATCATTGGGTTGCTGGTCAATGTATTCGGGCTGGTTTTTTAGTTGTGAATCTGTTTCTGTTGGCTTGGGGTACGACTCCGGCCTATCCTGCCTGTTTTTATCCTGGTTCATATATGATTGGTTTTATGTTGAGTTGTATAAAATCATTAAGCCCTTAAAAGGGCTTAATGATTTAAATTCTAGCAAGAATCATTTGCTATGGTCATTGTGGAATTACATGCCACCCTGGCCACTGCGGGAACCACTTCTGTCGCTGTCGCTTCCGCTGCTGCTACGACCTGTGTTTCCGGTTCCTGAGCTACCACCACGGCCCTGGTCACCACCTTGTAAGCCGGAGCCCTGGTTAGAACCCATAGATCCGCTCTGTGATCCGCTTGTACCTTGACTTTGATTTCCTAATCCACCAGTTCCGCGATCGCTGCCAGACCTTGAATCACTTTGTGATCCACCCATACCGGATTGAGAACCACTTTGTGATCCGCCCATTCCAGATTGAGAGCTGTTGCCTGACTTAGAGTCGCTGGTGTTGTGGGGTTGTGCACTCAAATTTTCTGATCCGCGCTGGGATCCACCCATACCAGATTTAGAAACACTTTT
>JAEZLJ010000087.1 GCA_023415275.1 Bacteroidota bacterium | reverse complement strand
CAATAAGGCTGTCTATGCCAAGGTGCTGGGAGAGATGAGCGGCATACGCCAGAATCAGGGTTATAATTTGCGCTTAAGTAATGCAGCTGCTTCTGCACTGGATATCAATGATACCGAGAAGTTCATTGTAAGAGTGAACTATTAAAAAAGAAATCTAATTGCTATAAACAAAAAGACCTCGTTATCGAGGTCTTTTTGTTTATGGTTGAAGTATTTCTGTTACTGTGCATTTTCAAATCTATAGCCTCTTAAAAAATCCTGCACATTCATTTTCTTTTTCCCTTGCAGTTGTAATTCAAGAACATTTATATAACCATCTGTGCAGGCAAAACGCAGGAATGTTTTTCCATCTGTGTCATATTCGCCTGGATTGAAGTCAGGCTTGCCTGTTATCATTTCACTCTTGTAGATCTTTAGCATTTTTTGATCTAGAAAAGTAAATGCACCGGGAAAGGGGGAAAGCCCTCTTATAAGGTCATGGACATTCTTCACTGAGTGATTCCAGTCTATACGACAGGTTTCTGTAAATATCTTGGGAGCATGTTTTAATATTTCTAAAGCCTGGGTTTCAGAGCCGGTTATCACACTTTGCGACTTCTCTTTTAATTGACCCAATGACAACTCCTGAACTGTTTTTACTAATAATTGTGCTCCAATCTCCTTCATTCTATCATGTACTTCTCCTGCGGTTTCATTTTCTCCAATAGGCATCTTTGCCTGCATCAGAATATTGCCGGTATCTATTTCGTGCTGCAATTTGAAGGTAGTCACCCCTGTTTCTTTTTCCCCATTGATAATGGCCCAGTTTATAGGAGCTGCGCCACGATATTGTGGTAACAGTGATCCATGTACATTGATGGTACCCATGGGCGGCATATTCCAAACTACTTCGGGAAGCATGCGGAAAGCCACCACCACCTGCAAATCAGCTTTCAACTCTTTTAGCGCTTCCAGGAACTGCGGATTTTTTAATTTTTCCGGCTGCAATATGTTAAGCCCTTTGGCAACAGCATATTGCTTCACAGCACTTTCCTGCAGCTTCATACCTCTTCCGGCAGGTTTGTCGGGTGCAGTGATAACTCCTACTATATTGCACCCAGCCTGTACAAGAGCATCTAGTGAAGCCACTGCAAATTCAGGCGTGCCCATAAAAACTATACGCAGATCTTTATAATTCTTTGACGTATTCACTACTTACAATAAATATTTGGTATAAAAGAACAGGTTTAGGATAACTGGATTGTGATCTTACAGCTCTATTCAAAATCAGGATATAAAAGATATTTCTTACGGATAGATTTAAATTCGGTAAGCTTTGGTTCCCAGCTTTTGCGTATCTCTGTTTCAGAGGCTCCTGACTTGATCTGTTGCATTAAAGTAGCATTGCCTGCCAACTTATTAAAGAAGGCCTGTTCCATATCTCCTGATTTTGGCTTAATGAAAAATGACTCCTTATCGGGAAATAAACGGTATGCATTGAGCAAGTATTGGAGCTGTATTTTGTTATCTACCTTTTTCAATACCTGGGCCGGGGTTCCGCTTATATTCCAACCGTAACAAACCTGGTCTTTTAGCTTAGGTTCTTTAGCTCCATCTTTTGAGACAGGCGTAAATTGGTACAGGTTCTTAGGCAATGATGGATGACCGAAAATCTCAAATGGTTTATCAGTTCCTCGGCCTTCACTCAAAACCGTTCCTTCGAAATAACAGGTGGATGGATACCAATAGATGGATTGTATTTCAGGCAGGTTAGGGGATGGTTTAACAGGCAGTTCATATTTGCTGTTATGTGTATAATCACCACATTTGATCACCATAAAATGAAATAAGGTATCAGGTGGGGAGTTCTTTGCAGTTTTATAATATTCGCTGCGTTGGTTGGCCTTGTCACTGAGCCATTTTTCACCACTCAGCATCATGGCATATTCACCAATGGTCATTCCATACACCACAGGCACTGGCTGCATACCCACGAATGACTTGAATTTTGGTTCTAAAACAGGCCCATCAACATAAAAGCCATTGGGATTTGGCCGGTCAAGGATCAGTAGGGGCTTGCCATATTCAAAGGCGGCATTCATAAATTCCTCGAGTGAGGAAATAAAGGTGTAAAAGCGCACACCTACATCTTGTATATCAAATAGCAATATATCTACATCTTTCACATCTTCGGACGAAGGGCGTCTTTTGCTGCCATATAATGACACCACAGGTATCCCTGTTTCTTTATCTATATAATTCCCAACCTTTTCCCCGGCATCTGCCGTACCCCTGAATCCATGCTCAGGCCCAAAGATCACCTTGATGTTAACACCGGATTTTTTAAGTGTGTCCACCAGGTGGGTGTTTCCAACCATAGAGGTTTGATTGGCAAAGATGCCTACTGTTTTTCCTTGTAACAGTGGCAAATAAACCGACAATCTTTCTGCACCCGGTGTAATAGATGAGGAAGCTGGGGAGGACGATTTTAAAGAAGTTTTTTGTGCAGTACAGGATAAACTTATGCTTGCGATCAAAAGGGCAAAAAGGGTCTTCATCTTTCAAATTTCAGGAAAAATTGGCAAGCAAAACGTGAAAGATTAGTACCTTGCCAGCCTTCAGTATCAAAACATCTTCCTGCTCTTGCCCCACCTGGTTGTTGCAGATAAATGTTTGGTTCCGGATGTATGATTAAAGTATTACCGGTGAAGAATAACCAATTTGACAGATTATTTCAATTTATTCATTGACTCAAAAAACGTAAACATGCAACAAGTGCAAAATGGTGACAAGATAAAGGTTCATTATCATGGAAAGCTTCGCAGCGGTGAAACCTTTGACAGCTCAGAAGGT
>JAEZLJ010000007.1 GCA_023415275.1 Bacteroidota bacterium | reverse complement strand
GCCTAAAGGCTACGATCCTGCTGGTGCAACTTTATACCCTGTGATTCTTTTCCTGCATGGTGGCGGAGATATAGGCGACGGTAGTCCTGAACAATTGCCACGGTTATTGAAAGTAGGGCTCACCAAGCAGATAAATAACGGGGATTTCCCATCTTCCTTTACGGTGAATGGCAAAAACTTCAGCTTTATTATCATATCCCCCCAGTTTACTCAATTACCTCCTAAGGATGATGCCATAAGTTCAATAGGAACCATATTGAATTATGTGCAGCAACATTATAAGGTTGATCCTACGAGAATATACCTTACGGGGCTTAGCAAAGGAGGAGGTAATGTATTTGATTATGTAGGAAAAAATGCAGCCAATGCCAATAAGGTGGCCGCCATTGTTACATCAGCAGAAGCCTCGTATCCCGACCATGCCCAGGCCAGGACCATAGCTGCTGCTAACCTACCGGTATGGGCCACCCACAACCAGGGCGACCCTGATATATCAGTGAATTATACCATTGATTATATCAATATGATCAACGAAGATCCGGCGCCTAATCCACCTGCCAAAAAAACGATCTTTCCCGGCAGTGGTCACGATGCCTGGACACAAACCTACTGGCAGGAATGGAGGGAAAATGGAATGAATATCTATGAATGGATGTTGCAGTACCAGCGTTTGTCTGTAATCACACCTATTCCTGCACCCCCTGTTAATCCTGTAGGTTTGACCCTATCGCCCGTGCCGGCTAAAAACCAAATGGAACTTAGGCTTACAGGTGCAGACAATGGTAGTTTTACAGCCGAGATATATAGTAGTACTGGAGCTTTATTACAGCAATTGACTTTACAAAAGCAGAACAGTACTTTTCAAAAAACTGTATGGCTGAATGGATTACCTGCAGGATTATATTTTTTGAAGATCCAGTTCGGCAACAATAAAACCATCAGGTCATTTATCAAAAACTAGGAGAGAATTAACTATTTATGGCTATACCCTTTTTGATTGTGTATAGCCATTCTTTTGCAGCCATTGCAATATTTTATCTCTTTGGTCTCCCTGGATGATCACTTCTCCATCTTTTACAGAGCCGCCTGTACCACAGTAGTTCTTTAACTTCTTGCCTAGGTCTTCCAGGTCAGCTTCCAAACCAATAAAAGATTGTAAAATCGTAACAGTTTTCCCTCCCCGATGCTTCGTTTCTAATCTCACACGAAGCTTCTGTTGTGAAGGGGCTAACGTTTCCATACTCTCCTGCTCTTCAGATTCAAACCGGAAATTTGGATCTGTACTGAATACAAAACCATGCTTGTCAGATTTATTCTTTTTTGACATCTCTTTCAGTTTAATAATACAGATTACACTATTACTGCTTTCAAGCTTAGATCCAGGCTTCTTGCCTGGTGTATCAGTCCTCCCACACTTACAAAATCCACTCCAGTGGCCGCATATTCTTCAATAGTATCCAGGTTGATACCTCCGCTTGCCTCAGTTTCAAATATTCCATTAATGAGCTGCAATGCCTTTTTAATATCAGCTGGCGAAAAATTATCAACCATCAATCTATGGACTTTACCTTTTCCAACTTCAATAGCCATTTCAACATCTTCAAGCGACCTGGTCTCCACTTCTATTTTTAAATCGGGTCTGTACCGTTGCACATAATCATAAGCCCTTTCAATAGCTTCTTTGATACCACCACAATAATCAATATGATTGTCTTTTAACATGATCATATCAAACAATCCAAACCGGTGATTGACACCACCACCTATCCTTACAGCTTCTTTTTCCAGTAATCGAAAATTAGGAGTGGTTTTCCTGGTATCCAACAACCGTGTTTTATAACCTTTTAATTTTTCCGTATATGCCTTTGTAAGCGTGGCAATCCCACTCATGCGCTGCATACAGTTCAGCACTAGCCTCTCCAATTGTAATATCGTATGCACATAGGTTTCCACCTCAAAGGCTACTTCACCCACATTCATTTGATCCCCGTCTTTCTTGTATCTTATAAACCTGGAAGAAGGCTTTTTGTATAGAAATATTTTCTCTGCCACATCTACGCCGGCCAGAATACCTTCCTGTTTGATCTTTAATACCGCTTTCCCTTTTACATGGGCAGGAATACAACAAAGGGTGGAATGATCTCCATCTCCCACATCTTCCAGTAAAGCATTATCAACCAGTTTGTGTAATCTTGAATCAAAATCTATCATAGGACAAAAATAACCCTAACATCAGCATATAGATGGTCAGTTAGGAAATAACCCCTTGGACTTTATTGCCATATGAACATAAAAAAACCCGCTCCTGTAAAGAAGCGGGCATAAACATTTTAGAATTTATATGGATTGAAACCTGATCTCCTTCACCAATTGTCTGCCATTCTTGGTTTTCATGAACACCGTGGTGCGGTAACTGCCAGAGCGTGTTAACAATAACCCAATACAAAACTGGCTTCCGCCATTATCTCCCTTATGGGTCACAGTAAAGCCCCTCACCCCATTATTGTTAAAGAAATCCTGAAGAATCATTAAGGCCTGTGCCCGGCTGTAACTATCGCTTTTATCAGGAAGCGATATCTCTATATTATCATCCACATATTTGGAAAGTTCAGTGGCATTTCCTGTTTTCAAAGCCCCTATTACATCATCCAAACCAGTCAGGTTTTTAAATGAAAAAAGGGTAAAAAGAAGAGATGCAAAACTTAGAGTAAAGATATATTTCATATACATCGGTTTATTCGCGCCTGCATGAACGAAAAATGTGCCATAGTTTTGGTGGTCAGTATTACATACTAAAATAAACAAAACCTTTACGTTTTAATAGCTTTGCACCATTTCATATACATTCAATTATGCCGAATAAAAAAGTTATACTGGTAATTATGGATGGATGGGGATTAGGAAAAGTACCCTCTTCCGATGCCATCCGTCATGCAAACGTCCCTTTTGTAAGTTCTTTATACAACAGTTACCCTAACAGTACTTTAACAACATGTGGTGAGGCCGTGGGTCTCCCCGAAGGCCAGATGGGCAATTCAGAAGTAGGTCATTTAAACCTGGGAGCAGGCCGCATTGTTTACCAGGAATTGCAGCGCATCAATGTTGCCATTCGGGAGGGCATTCTTGCAAAGAATAAAGTCCTGCTGGATTCTATACTCTATGCTAAAAACAATCACAAGCCTTTGCACTTACTGGGCCTTGTCAGCAATGGAGGGGTCCATTCCCATATCAATCATCTGAAGGCCATTCTTTCCCTTTGTAAAGAACATGGTTTAGAGCAGGTATTCATTCATGCCTTTACCGATGGCCGCGATTGTGATCCAAAAAGTGGGTTGGAATTTATTACCGAGTTGCAGGAACATACGCAAAAAACTGTTGGCCGCATAGCCACTGTTAATGGCCGCTATTATGCCATGGACAGGGACAACAGATGGGAAAGAGTAAAGCTTGCATATGATGCCATGGTGAATGGCATTGGAGAAAAGGCCACAGATCCTATTGGGGCCGTTAAACGATCCTATAGCGAAAATATTACGGATGAGTTCATCAAACCTACTGTGATCATAGATAACCAGGGAGAACCACTTACCAGGATAAAAGGAGGCGATGCCGTGATCTGCTTCAACTTCAGAACCGACAGATGCAGAGAGATCACCAAGGCATTGACACAAGTGGACTTCCCACAATTCAATATGCATATTCTTCCATTGCATTATACCACCATGACAGAGTATGATGCCACTTTCAAAAATGTACATGTCATATTTGAAACTGATAATCTTAATCATACACTGGGAGAAGTAATTGAAGAAAATGGCCTGAAACAGATTCGCATAGCTGAAACGGAAAAGTATCCCCACGTAACCTTTTTCTTTAGCGGCGGCAGGGAAAAACCTTTTGAAGGAGAAAGCCGGATCATGTGCCCTTCTCCAAAAGTGGCTACTTATGATCTTCAGCCTGAAATGAGTGCTTTGGAAGTTACCAATGCCATCGTTCCTGAGATAGAAAAAGAGGAAGCTTCATTCATTTGTCTCAATTATGCCAATGCAGATATGGTAGGTCATACCGGAATTTGGAAGGCCGCCATCAAAGCAGTTGAAACCGTAGACCAATGTGTTGAAAAGGTTGTCACTGCTGCGCTTAAACATGGTTACACCGTTTTTCTTACAGCGGATCATGGCAATGCAGATTATATGATCAATGAGGATGGAACTCCCAATACAGCTCACACGTTGAATCCTGTACCTTTCTTTATCATTGACAAGGACTGGAGAGGTACAATCAAAACAGGCAAGTTGGGCGATCTGGCACCTACCATTCTCACCATGTTGGATTTACCAATCCCCGAAGAAATGACCGGAAATATATTGATAGAAGGCTAGAAGGCCTGTAACCAGGCATTCTTCAGCTTAATACAATTAAAATATTGAAGTCTAATAGCAAGTAAAGGTGGCCCCGGGCCGCCTTTATTTTTACAAGAAACCGACACAGGGTGCAGCATTTCAACAAAAAAATTGTCTAAATTACAGGCAACCAAAGTAAAAGTATGACCGAGGAAGCCATATTGCAAGGTTGTTTAAAAAACAATGCTGCAGCACAAAAAGCACTCTATGAAAAGTACAGTGCCAAGATGCTGGTGGTTTGTTATCGTTATGCTCATAACCGGGAAGATGCAGAAGATATGTTACAGGAAGGAATGATAAAAGTATTCTCACAGATCCATACGTTTGAAAGCAGGGGCGCACTGGAAGGTTGGATCAGGAGAATTATCGTTCACACCTGTATCAACATCCTCAAGAAGAACAAACGATTTAACGAAAGTGTTGATCTCATTCACGCCAGCAGCTTACAGGTTCGGGAAGAAAGCATCCCATCCATTATCCAGGCAAAAGAAGTGGTTGAATGCATCCGAATGTTACCGATCGGATACCGCACCGTTTTGAACCTTTATGCTATTGAAGGATTTTCTCACAAGGAAATCTCAGTCATGCTGGATATAGAAGAAAGTACCAGCCGCAGCCAATATACCCGTGCCAAAACCATGTTGGAAGACGTATTGATCAGGAAGAATATATTATTTAAACCAAAGGAGGAGCCCCTTATAGCTGCTACCGCCCGATAACACATCCGTAAACCTGGACTGATTTATGAAGAGAAATTTAACACCTGAAAACTTTGAAGAGTTCCTTCGTCAAAGTGCCGATGGATTGCGTATGCGACCCTCGTCCGACGTATGGAAAGGCGTCTCAAGCCAGCTGAATAAACGACGAAGAAGATATGGATTTACAATTGCTGCTTTTATTCTGGCCATCTCCACTCTTAGTTACTTCTTCATAGAACAATCAGGGACTGTTTCAAAACCATCCCTGCATTCAAATTCTATTAAAGCTTCTGCCAGCCAGGAAAACTTTGCTATTACCGAAAAGGCCTCCAACCCTGCTGTCTACAATAGCCGCAACATCCCGGCCTCCAATAAGGTCAAAACGCCTGCTTCTATTGTTGTACCTAATACCATAAATACTGATACTTATAATAACGTAGATCAGCAGCAACAGGCTGCCTTGGATCCAACAGAATTTTCACCCACTATAGTAGATAGTTATTTTGAAGATAAGGCAACCGCCAATAGCCCTGCAATAAACAATAATACCCAGGCTGGCTTACAATATCCGCTGACCATTGAAAGCGTAACCAACTCCTATAAACCTTTAAAACTTAAGAAAAAGATCGGCTTCCAATTCTACTTTACACCAACTGTTAGCTATCGCAAACTGGGAGAAAACAAATCTTTCCTTCGTACCCAGTCTTCACCTACTAATCCTAATTATACGCCTGCCTTGATCTATGATGTTAACACAGTAGTGACGCACAAGCCCAATATCGGATTTGAGCTGGGCATGGCTGCCAAATATCCTTTGACCAAAAACCTGAAGTTGTTAGGTGGTCTCCAGTTCAATGTGAACCGGTATGACATCAAAGCATACACCTCATTTACCTCTTCTGTTGCAACCATCATGTTTAATGGAAGAACCAATAACAGGCCCGATTCTTTAAATACTTACTCCAGGTACAGCAACAGTACAAGTGGTTATAAATCTGACTGGCTGCAGAACTATTACATCCAGATCTCCGCTCCTGTTGGCGTAGAAATGAAATTAAGTGGCAATGATAAAGTACAATTTGGCGTAGCTACTACAGTTCAACCCACTTATGTACTAGGCGACAGGGCATTTATGATCTCTACAGATTATAAAAGCTATGTAGAAGTGCCACAGTTAGTACGTCGCTGGAATGTAAATACCTCCCTCGAGACTTTCGTTGGCTATTCCACCGGCCACCTCAATTGGCAGGTGGGCCCACAGGTTCGTTATCAACTCCTCTCCAGCTTCATCAACAAGTATCCTGTAAAGGAGAATCTTTTTGACTTTGGATTAAAAGTAGGAGTGTCTTTGAATAACCGATAGATCGCTATACTAATTGCTTTTAAAGGCCCTGCAACAAGTTTGCAGGGTTTTCGTTTTATAGCATTGTAATTTTACCCAATGGATAGAATTCTCTTTATACTGGTTACCGTTCTCTTACTGTCAGGCTGTAAAAACAAAAAGAATGAAGATGAAAAAGAGGCCGGCTTTTTTCCAGTGGTTTCTTTCATCAAGGGACAGGTAAAAAATATAGACACTTCCCTGTACCGTATCGTTAAAGTAGAGACCATTGACACTACCAAACAAACTACCTACATCAAAAGGGAGGATTTTAGAAAATATGCCAAGGACTTTTTAGAGCTGCCTGATATTGCCTCCTCAAAATGGAAAGAAGATTACCAGGAGACAAAGATGTTTGATGATGCCCTGAACCAGGTCATACTGAGTTATACCACCAGCAATGAAGATGCTCCCGTGAGAAGGGAAGATGTAATGTTAAATCCGACCAATGAGTCAGGTAATAGTGAGGTTAAAAACATTATTATTAATACTTTAGAACAAGGAAAAGATTCTTCTATAGAAAGAAATATGGTATGGTATGCCGGCAAAAGGTTTACCATCATTACCAAGGTTCAGAAAGCCAACCAACCTGAAAAAATAAAGAAACTTGAAGTGATCTGGAATGATTTTTCAGACCAGGCAAATATGTAGTTGTACAGATAATGACGCAGACAGAATTTCAAAATATAGCTCCCACACTGCCTTCATACCCTGGGATTTATAAATATTACGACGATGCGAATGAGCTACTTTATGTAGGCAAAGCAAAAAATATACGTAAAAGGGTAAGCTCCTATTTTAATAAAACACTAGGTAGTTATAAGACCCACGAGCTGGTTAAACGCATCAGGAAGATCGAATTCACCATTGTTAATTCAGAGCAGGATGCTTTCCTGCTTGAAAATTCCCTGATCAAGCAATTCCAGCCCCTGTTCAATATCAACCTGAAGGACGATAAGACCTACCCTTATATAGTCATCAAGAATGAACCCTTTCCAAGGGTATATCTCACACGGCAAAAAATAGAGGATGGTTCCCAATATTTCGGGCCCTATACTTCGGTAAATAAGGTTAGAGAGCTCTTAAACTTTATCAAGCAGACCATACCCCTCCGTACCTGCCCCCTCAACCTGACCCAAAAGAACATTGAGAAAGGCAAGTTCAAAGTGTGCCTGGAATTTCACCTGGGCAACTGTAAAGGTCCCTGCGAAGCACGCCAGTCAGAGGAAGATTACATGGAAAACATCGGTCAGATCAAAAATATTTTAAAGGGTAAATTAAGCCTGGTAGTGCAACATTTTAAAAACGATATGAAGCAGCATGCGGAATTAATGGAATTTGAAAAAGCCGAAAATTCCAGGAAAAAGATACAATACCTCGAAAACTACCAGTCACGATCCATAGTCATGAACACATCTCTTGGCGATGTGGATGTCTTCTCTATTCAGAAAGAAGCGGAAATAGCCTATGTCAATTACCTGATGGTTCAAAATGGTACCATCATTCAAACCAAGACCATCAAGGTAGAAACACATCTCGACGAAACCCTTGAAGAAGTACTGGCATTTACCATTGCTCAACTTCGAACCACCTTCAACAGTGAGGCAAGGGAAATCATTGTGCCTATGGCCATAGACTACTCTGAACCCGATGTCATTATCACTGTTCCTAAGGGGGGTGATAAGAAAAAGCTGGTCGAACTCTCAGAAAAGAATGTACAGTATTTTATAGATAGCATCAGGGCTAAAGAGCGAATGTTGCTGGGCGTAAAAGATGCTGACCGTTATAATGTTTTGCTGCAGATCAAGGAAGACCTGCAGCTGCCCGGTGTGCCTGTACATATAGAGTGCTTTGATAATTCCAACTTTCAGGGCAGCTACCCGGTATCTGCCATGGTTTGTTTCAAGAACGGAGAACCCAGTAAAAAAGATTACCGGATTTTCAACGTGAAGACCGTGGAAGGCATCAATGACTTTGCCACCATGAAAGAAGCCGTTTACAGGCGCTATAAGAGGCTAAAAGCAGAAGGTGACCCTTTTCCTCAACTAGTGATCATTGATGGCGGTAAAGGGCAACTGGCATCTGCCTACGAGGCCATTGAAGAATTATCTCTGGTAGGAAAGATGACGCTGGTAGGCCTTGCCAAGAACGAGGAAGAATTGTTTTTTGTAGGTGACCAGGAATCCCTGAAACTTCCTTACGATAGTCCCAGCCACAAATTGATCCGGCGCATCAGGGATGAAGTGCACCGTTTTGGGATCAACTTTCACAGGGAAAAACGCAGTAAGGGCACCTTTAAAAATTCATTACAGGATATAAAAGGCATTGGTAGTAGCACAGCCAACTTGCTGTTGAAAACATTTCGTTCTGTGAACAATATCAGGCAGCAGCCGGAAGATGAATTAGCCAAGGTAGTAGGCCTTTCTAAGGCCAGGATAGTGAAGGAATTTTTTAACCAGGAAGATTCAATAAAGCCTTATTAAAGTAGGAAGGTCTAAAAAAATAAAGGGGCCGGAATGGAAATTCAGCCCCGTTTTTAAAATCCAATATCCTATGAAAAACCAAGTTAAAAATACTACTATTTACCACAATTCCTACAGGTAAGCGCCATATTTTTTAAAAATATTTTTACCTCACCCCAGGGCATAAAAAATCCCACCGAAGTGGGATTGTTCTTTTATTTCAACTTTGATTAGTATGACCAGAGGTCCTGCTCATAGTTAAAAATGCGCTCTTTAATATTATCTCCTTCCAGTAAGGCCAGGATTGGATCCTTGATCATTTGGCGAATCACCTTATTACCCGGATTGTCTAAAGTAGACTTGGTAATATAGCTGCTGAACATGCGGCTTTCAAAAAGCTCCTCCCATGTCATACGGCCATAACCCAGGTTCTTAGGATTATAAACCTCGTATTTAGCCAGTGTTTTACGAAGATCAGGATAATATACCCAGAACATTACTTCATTCTGTGTACTGTTACCTCTCTGAATGGTCTTCACTGGAGCTATACCCAGGATCCTTACAAACAAGCGGCTGGCTTCACGGTCAAATACCCACTCCTCTTTGATACGAAGCTTTGTAATGGCCTTAGGATCAAAGCTTTCCTGCGACACAACCCATTTTACGATCTTATTAGGATCATTAGGGTCTCTTACTGCGTTGGTATCCAATGGTCCACCCGAAGTAAGGGTTCCCATTTCCTGCTCCCCTAAAGGAGTAGTGAAACGATCATCAGAAAAAGCTACCACACTGTCCTTCCTGATAGCATTCATCAGGATGTCGAAGAACATCTGGCTTCCGTTATCATCTTCTGCTTCAAAACGGAAAGGTTGGTTCATTTTTTCCCTAAGGTCAAGCTCACGCCAAACCTTTTCGGAATAAAGGGCATCATCCCAGCGCAGGTGCTCATAAGGCAGCGGTGTACGCTCATTGATAAAGCTTTTATCTACAGCGCCATCAGGACGAAGTGACTTTTTAACCACTCCATTCGTATTGCTGGTACTATCTCTTTCAATCGGAATATTTCCATAAGGGTTATATCCTGAAGGAGGCTTTACATCATTATTTTGTTCGGTCTGCTGCACTCCCTGGGTGGCCGGTGCGTTACCGGTAGTTCTCTTCCTGCTGGTGCGCTGGGCATCTGCATTGATAAACATCAGTCCGAGTACTAGTGAGAAGCAAACCTTTATCATGTGGTTTTTCATCTTCAACCTGTTTTATTTAATATAATATACTAATGATGGCAACTTCCTGGACCTTCCATCAGGACCCGTAGCACGGATACCATCTACGGTTACTAACCTGCCTGGTTTTACCAGCCTGCTGATCATGCTCTGGGCCTTACCATTCCAGGTATTTCCAGTACAATCAGCTGTTTCCACATCACCTTCATCATTATCAATAGTGATAGAGAAGCTGGTAACGCCATATTTTAAGTCAAAAGGAAAATCTTTGATGTAAGCACCCACACCAGCCTGGGCTTTGAAGGCACCGGCGTTGATGTTCTCACCGGAAGCATAACCACCAATGGTAGCTACCGGGTCAGGAATGGTACGTACACGGAACTGGGAAACACCAGCCACTTTACCATCAACTGATACAGTGATCTTGGCATCGTCGGTAACGCTGTTCACACGAACCACATATTTACCGGCTCCTACGCGGTTGATAGAACCACCGCCGCCGCTGATGCCTACCTGTACCTTATCATCACCACCACCGCTAGCAGCAATAGTTACAGGGTTGTCAACACCGATATACAGTACGTTCATTTTATCAAGGGCTATAGAAGCGTTGGCCTGGCCAACTGTGTACTCAATGGTTTTATCAATCACCTGCTCTTTACCTTCCTGGTCCTTATACACTATATGTACAGGAATGGTATGTTTTCCAATGCCACCACCGTTTAATTTCAAACGGGCAGCACCATCCTGGTCAAGAGAGGCACCCTGTCCGGCGATAGAGATCTGGGGTAAGGCTGCTTTACTGAAAGCACCAACACCAGCTGTGATCTCAATATCCTGGCCTGGCATCAGGTAATTGCTGCTTTGTCCAATGATTGCTCCGAAGCTGTCGTAACGAACAGTTACTTTACCTACTTGCTCGTGGCAAAAAGCTACTACCCTGTTCTCAGAGGTCTTCACGTCATTTTGAAACTTGATCAACATGGTAACAGCAGCTACAGTTGGCACCATGTGAAAGTATGCCTGCTCCCAGGTCTTGTTGCCTTTATCCTGTGTAGGAGGCACGCCCAGGTCTATTTGCAAGGAGTTTTCAAACTCTTTAGCTATCAGTGGATCAATGGCCAAAAGATCCTTTTTGTATTTGGCCAGGCGGTCGTGCAGGTTTTTACCTTTTTTCTCTTCTACCATGATGCGGGTAGCGATATCAAGGTTATCCTGCTTGAAAGAAGAATCTCCGTTTTTAGCAGGATCGAAGTCTGCGGCCTTAAGTATTTCACTCTTCAAACTCTCAATATAAGAGTTCATGTCCTTTGTCAGGGCTACAGCAGCCTGGGCTTTAGGCAGCCAGATCTCAGCCTTCGGCCTTGACTCAGGTTGTGACATTTTATCCTGTAGCGACCCGATGATCGTTTCAGTAGAGTGATTGATCGTATTGTTAGTATTGGTTAAACTACGATTTACGGTTTTGAAGGCATTCAGGATTTCCGCCGACACGTTCAGCGCTAACAGGGCTGTTAGCACCAAATACATCAGGTTGATCATCTTTTGCCGTGGCTCTTTAGGTAGAGACATATAGGTTCAATTATTTAGTCGCTTAAAGAATGGTTTTTCGGTTGGTTTATATAACGTGTATGCGGTCAGGATATTATCTTCCCTGCATAGCACTCAGCATATTGCCATAGATATTGTTCAGCCTACCTAAATTGTTACCTAACGTTGCCACCTGCTCCTGCACTTTCTTGGCATCATCGGCTGTTCCGGTCATTACGCTGGAAGCCTCAGCCAACTTACCATAGAACTGGTTCAGGGCTTTCAGGTGATTGTTGCTTTCCTGTAATTCCAATTCGTAAATGGTATTCAGGGAAGACAGGTTTTTGGTCAATACCTGGATCTGGTCGTGGAAGATCCTGGCGCCATCAGAAGCGGCATTGAAAGCCCCTACTGAGTTAGCGGCATTAACATAAGCATCTTTAACGCTGCCTAAAGCCTGTGTTACTTCTCTTGTTTTCTGAGTGTAATCACCTGTAGCTGCTACTACATCAGTGATGTCATTCATGTTGCTGATGGTAGTATTCAGTTTTTTGAAACCTTCACCCAAACGGTTTAAGTTAGTTGGAGTGATGTCAGCGGCCAGCATGGCCTTGTCCAATGATCCCAAAACATCGCCAGGAGCTGCAGCAACTGCATGACCAGCATGCTCGTCAACTGCAGGATAACGTAAATACAGGATACCATACACCAGGAACACCAGTGCTTCTGTTGTCAAACCTATTTTTAACCAGATATCGGCATCTGGTGCGTGAAGGATCTTTCTTAATGCACCCCAGATTACTACTGCGGCTGCGATAGATACGAATACGTCTACGATTTTACTTACTTTAGGAGGAATAGCTGCTGCCATAAGACATTGTTTTTAAAAGAATGGTTGGTTATAAATTTTCGGTACTAATAGAAATAAGGTTAATGGAGGTCGCAAAAACCTCTAACACATTACTATGTATTATTAATTATTTGCGACGACCACCAGACTGCGCAGGCAAATCAATTACCGTACGGAAGCCTATATAAGATTTTGTTGAGTCCTGGTATTCGTAGGTACGGGTACCGGTCTGCAGGTAATAACCCACATCTTTCCAGCTACCGCCACGAATTACTTTACGTTTCATTTTGGGAGGATCAGAATCTTTTGCATTCCAGCGAACATCTGGGTTCATATCGTGCTGGAAGGTATAAGATCCCTCATAGTAAATAGAGGAAGTCCACTCAGCTACGTTACCACTCATGCAATACAGCCCAAAATCATTAGGCCAGTAAGCATCGGCACGTACAGTGTAAAATCCGCCATCTTCAGGATAGTTACCACGACCAGGCTTGAAGTTGGCCAGCAGGCAACCTTTTTTGTTTCTTAAATAATAGTTACCCCAGGGGAACATAGATTGAGAACGGCCGCCACGGGCTGCATATTCCCATTGAGCTTCTGTTGGAAGCCTGAAGTCTGATTCCTGCGCCCTTTTCTTTGATTCCAGCCAGGAGTTCAGGTACTGAGTTCTCCACTCGCAGAACGCACTTGCCTGCTTCCAGTTCACACCTACCACAGGGTAGTTACCAAAGGCAGGGTGAGCGAAGTAGCGCTTGGTCATTGGCTCATTATAAGAATAGGAGAAGTCGCGGATCCAAACCAGGGTATCCGGGTAAATCTTTTCATCTCTTTTAATAAGGAATGCAGAGCGGGGTTTATTGGCATTTTCCCTCTTGGCTGCTTCTTTCAGGTCAAAGGTCTCTGAATGATAGATCAGCTTGGAGGCGTCAATTTCTTTCTTGCCAAAGATACGGTCCTCTGGAGCCAGGATCAGGTCGGCCATTTGCTCCATTACTTTTGGATCGTTCCATTTAACCGTCTTCATCTTGTTCCAGTCAACATATTCATTGCCATCGCCATCAGCTTTTACATAGCCTAGCTTTTTGGCGGCAATGGAGTCTCTTACCCACCATACAAACTGGCGGTACTCATTGTTGGTGATCTCAGTGGCATCCATCCAAAAACCACTGATTGACACTGAACGGTTACGGGCGCTGAATGCATAAGCAGGATCTTCATCGCTGGGTCCCATATGAAAGGTACCCTGCGGAATGTACACCATTCCGGGAGGCTTAGGCAGTACGTACTTATTGCCAGGTGCAATTCCATGCAGCTGACCGTCGTTCGGTAGCATTCCGCCTTTGTCTTTTTTTCCGATGATTCCGCAACTTGCAAATAGGATGGTAGCTGCAAGCGCAGTTAGAGTGTAGTAGTGGTTTTTCATTTTCATACTCAAGGGTATTGGGCAAATATAACGTTTTGAGATCAACGATAACACAAGGTTAAAATTTATTTTTCTCATTTCCAAGAGGCCTAAAAATTTTTAGGCGTACCATCAAAAACGGTTCATTAATATGATTATTGTGGCAACAGTTTAAAAATTATTTCACTATAGTAAATCAATCAAACCGCCTACGGAATCTACAGGTTGCCGGCATGCGTAATTTCTGCACAAATAGATGCAAATACCCTCGGAATCAGCCTTTCCAGCCAATAATGGATACTTTGGGTCCGATTTTTCAGCTGCCATTACCAGGTTAAAGGGGATAAAAACCCCTAGTATTTTTCCCAGGTATAATTGCGCATTTTTACCCAGGATAGCTATCTCGTTGGTGCCAAAAATAATTTCAAATAAATGTGACAGCCATACCCCAAAAGAGGTGGGATACTTCAAAATGACCTCCCCCAGGGCTGCTGTCATCGCCTGGGACCTTTCCCTCCATTCAGGCCGGTCATATATAATAGAAAGTTTATAAAGGTTCCTTGCCATGGTGGAGTTACCCGAAGGCGTAGCGCCATCATATATTTCCTTTTTGCGCACCAGCACGTCTTCCTGCTGCTGACCGGTAAAATAAAAAAACAGGGAATCCTCGTCCGAAAAATGCGTAGTGACCCATTCTGTAATGTCCCGGGCTATGTCAAACCAGTGAAAATTTGCCGTTACCTGCCCCAACTCCACCAGCGCGGCTACCAGGTTGGCATAATCATCCAAAAAAGCCGGGAACCGGGCCGCCTTATCTTTCCAGGTATGAAAAAAACCACCGTCTTCGGCCCTGAAGGCACGCAATAGAAATTCCATATTCTTTTCTGCCACAGAGCAATAGTGCAGGTTACCAGTGGCTGCATAGGCTTTTGTATAGGCTATGTTCATCAGGGCATTCCACCCCAGTAACACCTTATCGTCAAGCAATGGCCTCGCTCTTTTGCCCCGCTCTTTCATCAACTTTGCCTTACCCCTTTCTAAAATGGTTTCCAGTGCTGCCGTTTCCAATTCATGCTGCTGGGCATAAGCTTCAACAGGCACCTGGATCCAGGGAATGGCTTTGCCTTCCCAGTTTCCGCCTGGCTGTATATCAAAAAAACCCGCAAATGCCCCCGCATCTTCCTGCAGCAATTCTTTGATTTCCTCGTGGGTCCAGGTGTAAAACATCCCCTCCTCTCCTTCACTATCAGCATCCAAAGCACTATAAAAGCCCCCCTGCCCATGCATCAACTCCCTTTCCACAAAACTTAAGGTCTCCTCTATCACTTTTAAATAGTTCTTGTTACCTGTCAACTTAAAGGCATCTGTATAGCAGCCTACCAGAAGGGCATTATCATACAACATTTTTTCAAAATGCGGCGCAAGCCATTCAGTATCAGTTGAGTATCTGGCAAACCCACCCCCAACCTGGTCATAGATCCCACCCTGCGCCATCTTATCCAGGCTTAACAGGGCCTGCTGCAAAGCAGGAAATTCACCCGTTTGTTCATTTGAGGCATTTTTCTTCTCTACCAACTGGTGATATTGCAGCAGGAAGGAAATGGTAAAGGTTTGAGGAAACTTTGGGGCTTTGCCAAAACCACCCCATTCCCTATCCGCCATGTTCATCACATTCTGAAAAGCATCATCCATACTTTGTGGGGTGAACGCAAATTGCTTTGAGTTGGAAATTCCAAATAAGTTAGAGGCCTTTAAATGTTCTGTAAGATTGTTGGCCTGGGTTTCAATTTCTTCCTTCTTCTCCTGGAAGGCTTCTGCTACAGATAATAGCACCTCTGTCCAGGATGCCCGGTTGAATGCTCTTTGCGGCGGAAAGTATGTGCCACCATAAAAAGGTTTCTTGTCAGGGGTCAGAAATACATTCAGTGGCCAGCCTCCACTCCCACTGATGGCCTGAACGGCATCCATATAAATATGATCCACATCCGGTCGCTCTTCTCTATCTACTTTGATGTTGATGAAATTCTGGTTCATGATCTCAGCCACCTGCTCATTTTCAAAACTCTCTCTTTCCATCACATGACACCAGTGACAGGCTGCATATCCAATGCTTATCAGCACCGGTTTATTTTCTTCCTTAGCTTTTTGAAAGGCTTCTTCACTGTACGGATACCAATCCACAGGGTTATGGGCATGCTGTTGCAGGTAAGGACTGGACTCATTGATAAGCCGGTTGGTATGAGGGTGCATACTACAAAGTTAGTTCGCCAACCCGGCTCGAGGCTGATACATCTAATAATTTCTTCAGGCTTACGGCAATTTCAAAAAAGTTAGCGATCCATTCTTATCACATCTTCCTCCAAGTCAAGTGGCTAGGTGCTACCCACCTCCGGTATAGGAACTCCCTATCTACGCCCGGGATACTCCGTGCGGGCACGGAGT
>JAEZLJ010000017.1 GCA_023415275.1 Bacteroidota bacterium | reverse complement strand
AAATTAATGCAATAATTATTGAACTAATAAAGCGCCAAACATAACACTACTCTAAAAAACATTGATCCGGGCCTGGTATAATGAATGATTTAATAGAATAATATTTATATAAATAAAAAGGAATAAGAATAGAGTTTGATCCATATTTAACCATTTAGAAAGGATGAGGTATTTCTTTATTTTACTGTTGATCACGTTCCGCACAGTTGGCTACTCACAGCCCCATACACTTGATTATTTTCTTCAACATGCTAAACAAAACAGCCCGGACTTAAAAGATTTTCAAAACCAGGTGCTATCCTTACAGATTGACAGCCAACTATTAAAAGCTTCCCTGGGACCACAGGTCAACTTTCTGAGTACCAACAGCTATGCCCCCATTATCAATGGCTGGGGCTATGATGAAGCCATTACCAACAGGGCCAACATATCAGGGCTGATCCAGGCCAGCCGCAATTATTTATCCCGCGGACAGACTATTGCACAATACCGTACCATTGCCCTGCAGCGCAGGTCATTGCTGGATACCATAGCCTTATCACAACAGGACCTGGCCCGCTCTATTACCGAACAATATATCACTGCTTATGGAGACCTCCTGGCTATGGATTTTAACCGGGAAGTGTATGACCTGATGCAAAGGGAAGAAGAAGCCTTGAAGAAACTAACTCAGGCAAACGTTTACAAACAAACAGATTACCTCACTTTCTATGTAACCATGCAGCAACAGGAACTGACCTGGCTGCAGGCACAAATACAATACAACAATGATTTCCTCACGCTGAATTACCTGTCCGGGCTGGTAGATACTACCATAGAAAGAATTCAAAAGCCAGCATTGACAGATTCACTGGGCATGGACTTTTACAACACTGTTTTTTATAGCCGTTTTATCACAGATAGCTTGCGATTAGCCAATGAAAAAGACCTGGTCAACTATGAGTACAAACCCAGGATAGGTGCCTACACAGATGCAGGATATAATTCGAGCTTACAAAACACACCTTATAAAAATTTTGGTGTCAGTGCAGGTGTTAGTGTTACCATTCCCATTTATGATGGCCGGCAAAAGCAAATGAAGCTTGCACGCATAGATATCCAGGAAAGAACCAGGCAAAACAAAAGAGCGTTCTATGTGAACCAGCATAATATGCAACTTTTGCAACTGAAACAACAATTGCTTTCCATTGACCTTATGGTGGAAAAAATAAATAAACAGATCGGCTATGCCCATACGTTGATAGTGGCCAATGGTAAACTGTTGCAAACAGGAGATATTACCATGAAAGATTATGTTACTGCAATCAATAATTACCTGCAGGCCCAAAACCTGTTGACACAAAATAACATCAACCGCTTAAAGATCCTGAACCAGGTAAAATACTGGAATATGAAACCCTAATTTGTTTCTATGCAAAAAATAAGTTTATACCTCGTGCCCATTTTCCTTCTGTTAGCTTCCTGCAAACACAAGGAAGCAGCAAGCGAGGATGTAGCTCCTGAAGCAGTGCAAACGCCCGTTACTGTCACCACCATAGAAACGCAAACACTTAATGATTATGTAGACCTCAATGCTACTTCCTCCTTCCTTCAAAGTAATTATATCAAGGCATCAGCCAATGGCTACCTGAAGTCTGTAAAGGTTCGGTTGGGTGAAATGGTCCATGCCGGGCAGCCCGCTTTTACCCTGCAAACAAAAGAAGCCAAAGCACTAGGCAACACCATCAATGATCTTGATCCCTCATTTCATTTCAATGGTCTTATCAATATTAAGGCGGCTGCCAACGGTTATATCCAGGAGCTCAATCACCAGCCAGGAGATTATGTACAGGATGGCGAGCAACTTGCCGTAATTACTGATTCCAAAAGTTTTGGTTTTGTATTGAACCTACCCTACGAACTCCATCAATTTGTAAGCACTGGCAAGCAACTGGAATTAAGCCTCCCCGATGGCACCCATGTAAAAGGTGTGGTCCATTCCATGCTGCCCAATGTAGATTCTGCGTCCCAGACACAACAGGTATTGATAAAGGTGAACCTGACTAAGCCAATTCCGCAAAACCTGATTGCCAGGGTGCGCATTGTAAAAGGGCAACATAATAATACAGCTTCCCTGCCCAAACAGGCAGTGTTGACAGATGAAGCCCAGTCCAACTTTTGGGTAATGAAAATGATTGATTCGGTAACTGCTGTCAAGGTGCCTATCGTAAAAGGAATGGAAACCACTGACAGGGTGGAAATTTTAAGGCCCCGCTTTGATGCCGGTGATAAGATCCTGCTTACAGGTAATTATGGATTAGCAGATACGGCCAAAGTGAAAATTGTAAAATCCCAGGAATGAGAAACTTTTTTATCAGCTATAAAAACCCTCTGTCTGTAATCATTGTCCTTATTATAATGGGTGGTGCTTTTGTATATGGCAGATTACAAACTTCCCTCTTTCCTGAGATCACCTTTCCCAAGATCAAGATCATTGTAGATGCAGGCCTGCAACCTGTAAATAAGATGATGGTCACCGTTACCCAACCCCTGGAGAATGCCATCAAGCAGGTACCTGAACTGGAAGACGTGCGCAGTACTACCAGCCGGGGAAGCTGTGAGATCTCTGCCTTCATGACCTGGAATGCTAATGTGGATTTGGGGCAGCAACGTATAGAGTCCAGGATCGCCCAGATAAGGAACTCCCTCCCACCCGATGCACAGATAACCGTGGAAAAAATGAATCCTTCCATCCTGCCGGTTATTGGGTATACCCTGGAAACCAACAGCAGCAGTCATACGCCTATAGACCTGAAGCAACTGGCCTTATATACCATCAAACCCTTCTTATCGCAGGTGCCCGGAGTAGCCGAAGTACGCATCAGTGGAGGAAAGCAAAAAGAATACTGGCTGCTCCTCGATGCGCAAAAAATGAGCACACTGGGCATAACGCCAGAAGCTTTGAACAATACGCTTACCCAAACCAATTTTATCCAGTCAAATGGATACCTCAGCGATTACCGCCTGCTTTACCTCACCGTCACAGATGCCACCGTACATTCATTGGAAGAACTGCAAAACCTGGTAGTATCCAACAATGGCAAACGCATAGTACTGCTGCAGGACATTGCAACTGTAAAGATCAATGAAGGGGTAGAATACACCAAGATCAATGCTAATGGCAAACCAGGTGTATTAGTGGCTGTGATCAAACAGCCCAATACCAACCTGATAGATATATCCCGGAATATGGACCAAAAGGTAGAGGAGTTGAAAAAGATCCTGCCCCATGGTGTCACCATTAAGCCTTACTATGTCCAGGCAGATTTTGTACATGATTCTGTAAAAAGTGTTACTGACAGTCTTTGGATAGGCCTGATGCTGGCCATTATCGTAGCCATCATATTCCTGCGGTCACTGAAGGCCAGTGCCACCATTTTAATAACTATACCGGTAACCATCTGTCTTTCATTGATAGTCATATATGCAATTGGATACACCCTAAATATCATGACCCTGGGTGCTATTGCAGCGGCTATAGGCCTCATCATAGATGATGCTATTGTGGTGGTGGAGCAGATACACCGCTCGCATGAAGAACACCCCGAGGAACCATCTACAACCGTGGTGCAAAAGGCCATTCATTACCTGCTCCCGGCCATGATAGGTTCATCACTAAGCACTATTGTCATCTTTATACCTTTTGAATTAATGAGTGGAGTGGCAGGTGCTTATTTCAAGGTAATGACCAATACGATGATCATTGCCCTGGTTTGTTCTTTTTTCGTTACCTGGATCTGCCTGCCGGTTATCTACCTGTTCCTGACAAGAGAAAAGCAAAACGGTAAATCAAATCCCAAAGAAGTAAGGTCACACGAGGTAAAACAACAAAAATGGGTAGCATATTTCATTCATAAGCCTTATGTAAGCCTGGTGATCATTGCTGTATTGGCATTTTCCATATGGTTTGTATTACCAAGGCTGGAAACTGGTTTCCTGCCTGAAATGGATGAGGGAAGTATTGTGCTGGATTACAAATCTCCGCCCGGCACTTCACTTGAAGAAACCGACCGTATGTTGCTGCAGGTGGAGAAAACCATTAACAAGGTGCCGGAGGTGGAGGCCTTTTCACGGAGAACAGGTACCCAGATGGGCTTTTTTATCACTGAGCCAAATGATGGTGATTACCTGATACAATTAAAAAAGGACAGGAGCCGCTCTTCTGAAGAAGTGATCGCTGATATCCGTAAACAAATCGAAAGCACACAACCTGCCCTTCAGATTGATTTTGGCCAGGTGATCGGTGACATGCTCGGCGACCTTATGGAATCTGTGCAGCCCATTGAAATAAAAATATATGGAGACAATGTAAAACAGTTGCAGCAGTATTCAGAACAGGTAGGAAGCCTGGTTGAAAAGATAGATGGTGCTGCGGATGTTTTTAATGGTATCGTTATTTCAGGGCCCTCTGTAAGTATCATTCCCAATACAGTAGCCTTGGCGCAATATGGATTGACGCCACAAGCACTGCAGGCACAGGTGCAATTGGGATTGCAGGGCATGCAGGCTGGCGGCATACTGGAAAAGCAACAGGTATCCCCGATAAGAATGCTATATCCTGGAACACATTCTCAAAGTGTGGAAGGCATCAAACAATTGCAGGTGTTTTTACCCTCCGGAAGATTGATGCCTATTACCTCGCTTGCCAATGTGCAGGTGAACAGCGGTGATGCAGAAATACAAAGGGAAAATCTTCAATCGATGGGCGTAATAACCGGCCGCCTGGAAAATCGTGACCTGGGAAGCACCATGAAAGAAATACAAGCAAAAGTATCTGCCAACATTGTGTTGCCCCAGGGTTATCATATTGAATACGGTGGGGCCTATGCGCAGCAACAGCAATCTTTTCATGAATTGCTCATGATCCTTATTACCTCCAGCCTGTTGGTCTTTGGCGTGATCTTATTTCTCTTCAAGGACTTCCTGGTTGCCATACTTATCCTGCTGCTGGCAGTAATGGGCATTTCGGGCAGCTACCTTGCCTTATACTTTACCAATACACCATTGAATGTGGGTAGTTATACAGGACTGATCATGATCGTTGGTATCATTGGTGAAAATGCCATTTTCACTTTCCTCCAGTTCAGGGAATCTTTGATGGAAAGCGGCAGTGTGGACAATTCCGTTGTTTATGCCATTTCTACACGTTTACGTCCTAAATTAATGACAGCTTTGGGAGCTATCATTGCACTGATGCCGCTGGCTTTGGGCATTGGCACCGGCGCAGAATTGCATCAACCCCTGGCCATTGCCGTTATAGGAGGTTTCATTACAGCGCTGCCCCTCCTCCTGATCGTTTTGCCTTCCTTTTTACGCATTCTTTATAAAAAAAGAAAAATGATTTAAGGCATTTAACCCAGGACTTTCACGGGGTTATACATTTTTGCACTATAGAAGTGCCCCCTTATAGCTTCTCCCTGGGTAAATCTACGTAGTAAAATCACCTATTACATTATAGTAAAATCTTTACTACTAAATAATTCATTAGCACTAAATTGTTTAAGATTTCAACAAGCCCACCAACCCACCCTTCCTCCAACCCTTAACAAACCAATATGGATACAGTAAGCATTCTGTTGCTGGAAGATAGTGCCGTAGACGCAAGCATCATTCAAAAATTGCTGACCCGTGAAGGAATGAAAATTCTTTGTACAGTAGTGACCACAGGTGAGCAATATCAGCAAACCCTGGCACAACACTCCTATGATATTATTTTGTCTGACAACCAATTGCCAGGATACAACGCCATTAAGGCGCTGGAGGAAAGAAACCGGCAGAACAGTATGACGCCATTTATTCTGATCACTGGTACCATGTCGGAGGAACTGGCCATATCATTGTTGCAACAGGGTGCAGATGATTATATTTTGAAAGACAGGATGCAACGATTGCCATTTGCCGTAAAAAATGCCCTGGAAAAACAAAGGGTGGAAAGACAAACAGAGCAAACCAATGCATCTGCCGGTTTGCTTACAGAAAGATTGCACCTGGTGGCCAAAGCATCTCCGGATATTTTATGGGATTATGACATTAGCCAAAACACTATTTATTGCAGCAATGCCATAGAAAAGATCATTGGTCACCACCACGCTACTGTTTACAGTCCCCAGGCCTTAATAGAATTTATTCACCCCGACGACCTGTCGAAGATCCGCACCAGTTTTATGGAAATGAAGACCAGCAGGGAGCACCGCTGGCGGAAGTTATTTCGTATGAAACGGCATGACGGCTCTGTTGCTTTTATAAACAATAATGCTTTTGTATTGCGCGATCAAAAAGATAAGGCCATAAGGGTGGTTGGCGTGATGCAGGATGTTACTGAATTACGGCGGCTTCAGCATGAATTAGTGGAACAGGAAACACAGAAACAAAAACAAATAACCGAAACCTCAATAAGAGCACAGGAAAAAGAACGCACCGAGCTCGGGCAGGAGCTTCATGACAATGTAAATCAATTGTTAGCCACCGCCAAGATCATGATTGACACAGCCATGTCAACTCCCGAAATGCACGATGTTTGCCTTAAGAAAAGCCAGGAGTCCATTTTAGAGGCCATTAAAGAATTGCGGCACCTGTCGCATTCTTTAATGCCTCCCTCCTTTGACAAAACTTCTTTCAATAACAGTATCACCAACCTGGCACACACACTGAATCTTTCCGGTCAATTATCCATTGAACTGCTGCTTACCGAAGAAGATGAACTGTCCGGCTTGAGCAATGAGGCCAAGCTTGCTCTGTACCGTATCATACAGGAGCAGTTATCCAATATCCTGAAGCATGCCAATGCCAACCAGGTGATCATAGCTATGATAAAGGAAGAAGAAATGATCAAATTGATGATCAATGATGATGGTGAGGGCTTCGATCCTTCTTTGCAATCCAGGGGCATAGGACTAAAGAATATGCAGAGCAGGGCCAGGCTTTTTGGAGGCTCGCTCAGGGTGATCTCCGCCCCCGGCGAAGGTTGTATGCTCAAAGTATCTGTGCCTATCCAGGACGGGGTAGGGATCACCGGTAGTTAAACAATACAGTTGTACCTATGGTGAAATTCTGTACGAGCAGGATATCCATAAAATAAAATGAATCTAGCTCTGGTTGTTTTCCTGTGATTTTAAATTCCAGGCAATCAACTACAAATAATTCTTGATAATAATACGATCCTGCTATTAGTCGGGGTATAAGACACCTAAAGCAAAGGAAACCAAAAACAATAAACAAGAAAGCTTCCTATTCCATCGGCACCCATTCATCCACGATCTTTTCTTTTGGCCTTAGCAACACAGTCTTTAATCCCCTGAAACGCTCTTTTACACGTAGGGCCATTGCAATGGGTATCTCATAGTCTTTTGGAAACGATCCTGAAAACACCAGGCTCCAGTCAAAATCATATTCTTCATGCGTGAGCAATTCCTTATCATCTGCTGTTGGTGGTTCACTCATTATGAATGTTACACTTTCCTTTTTCTCCTTCTCAGGCCTTTGTTGTTTACTATTGGCCCTGGCATCAGATTCTTTCAGGAGAACAGGTATGTATACTTCAAAATCTTCCGCACTGATAGACATGCAATGCAGGGAAGCTAAAAAACTGTACAGTCTGCGAAGCACTTCCTCCTCTTGTATGCGCTCATGGACAAGTGCAATGCCCTTTTCTTTGCATAGATTATTGAGTGTCCTGCATTTGTACCCAGGCAACACATAGCGGTAAACCAGGGCATACAAAGTATTGCCCCTCCCAAATCGACTGGAACTGGCCCTGGAGTTGGCAAAGGCATCATCAGTATAAAAGCGTTTAGTATCAACACCTGGCTTTTCCCTTGCCAGGTAATCATCTCCTTCCTGGTAGAAGTTAATGCCATCTACGGTACCGATGGCTTTGATGGAACTAATTTGTCTTGGCATAAGATATAGGATTTAAAAAGCAAATTACTAATTTTTTTAGTATTTAAAAACGAAGTGCCCCTAAATATTTATCCACAGTAACGCTTATACGCTTTTAGATTTTATTCCTACCTCCGGTATAGCTTCGCCCAGGCTACTGCCTATGAAAGCTATGGATACTCCGTTCGGGAACGGAGTATCATGGGCGTAGATAGGGGGTTGATAGGGAGTAGCCCGGAAGTTGGCAGGGAGGAAAAGGAGTTCACATAAAAACAGGAATTGAAGAAAGCCTAAAGCTGAAAGCTAAAGTGGAAAGGATTGAAGTAATGCTTATAGAAAAGCAGTTCCTGTATTTATAAAAAAATGTATGAATCAGTTTCAACCATCTTAATCAATAAATTCTTTATAAACAGGCTTATAGCCTGCCAATCGGGCAAGGGGTGATAAAACCAAGCTTACTATCCTCTGCAGGATATACGAGGGTTTAGCTAACCTGTACATGTTTCTATAATGATGCAAAAGCAGTATCGATTGAAGAAACGTTGGAGCGCCCTTCTTCCCCACCCGGCCATGAACCGCAAGGCCCATTCCTGTTTCCAATAAATATTCAGTGCTCATGGCAGGTTGAACCTTCCAGGACACCTTTGCTTTTTTGGTATAAGGATTCCACATCGAATGAATAGTATTGGGTGCAATGGCCAGCTGCGCCCCTTTCTCCAATTGTTTCACTGTGCCATTGATACGGACATGTATCCTGCCTTCCTGCACCGTGAAAAGCTCTGTCTGAAAAGGATGATAATGCGGGGGAGGTTCTTTTGAAAAAGCATCAAACCTGGATTCCATTTCCAGCAGCCTACCCTGGGTATCCCTGGAAGTTTTAGTGAACCGGATGGTTTGCCCGGTTACCGGATTGTGGATCACCTTATTTGCAATAGCCATGGTTTTTGATTTAAAGTTGATCCTTTATAAGAAACAGGTCAATAGCATGCATGTTGAATTGTATATCCTGCTGTATGTATTGAAATAAACGCGTACCAGGAACCGCTGAGCTACCAGCTAGTTTTGTTGTATTCGTTTTTCAGCAGGCATGGGAATAAGGGCTGTGTAAGGAAAGCAATATGTAAATGTTTAAAGCATCAGGACTTGCTGATTGTTTTCTTTTCACCCGCTCCTGAAAATCTTTTAGCGGGGTAAATGAACGGTAACAGCAAATAGATCATCATAAACAATGGCAATAAAAAAGACAAAACGGCCGTAACCTTATGGTAAATACTGGCATTTGGTGCCAGTATCTCATTGGTCTTGCCATATTTGATTACTGAAAAAGTTTCATCTACCTTTTCTGGTGAAAGCTTCCCCTTATACCCTTCATACAATTCATGGGCTGCTTTTAATTCGGCTACCGACTTTCTACCTTTTGGAAAATGTGGTTCCATGTTGGCATCAAAAAGATACCAATGATCATCAATATAAGCTTCCAGGACAAAATGATTTTTCAATGCCACCTTACGGTAAGGGACACCTATTCTTTTCAATGCTTCGGCTAAAACGATGGAAACCTGTGAGCAGGCAGCCTGGGGATGTTTGAGTATATCATTAGGTAATACAATAGCAGAAAGATGACTCCATATGATCTTACCTGACAGATAGGCGACCCAGTTGTCCTGGAAGTTGTAATAACTGTAGCCGTGGTAAAACCTTTCGGAAAAGGTGCGGCTGAGAAAACGAACATAACCCAGTGATTGACGCTTCTGGCCGGTGCAGGATGAATCGGTATATTTCAATACATCATCTATGGTGCGCAGCTTGTCCACAAGGGCCGGATCAAAAGCTTCCCATGTATAGCCATGATTGGTACTGCCCGGGAGCATGGGCGATTTGACCAGGTAATAACCTGCCAATAATAAAATGAGGAAACTCAAAACGAATATCCTGCCCCTGTTCATTGGCCAAACATTGTTTACACAATATAGCAAGAATGTCATAGAGTAAAGTCATGCGTAAATTTTTACATGTGTATAAACATCTGCATAACTAGTGTTAATCAGCATCGTGAATAAAGTGTGGAAAGGAATGGCCTTTGAAGATTCTATAAAGGTGCAGGTAACTAAGACTGGCATGTGCAATCAGCTGTTGTAAAGTAAATGAACTGTTTATTAACTAATCAAATTCGAAACAGCGGGCATGACATGAACAGGCTGTAAGGACTGCTAACGTGAAGAACTTAAAATTTTGAATATATGAGACCTATATGGAAAGGCTCAATTGGCTTCGGCCTGGTAAATATTGCGGTGAAAATGTACAGCGCCACTGAAGAAAGCACTATGGCTTTTGTTCAGCTGGATAAGAACAATCATGCCCGCATACGCTATAAAAAGATCAATGAATCTACAGGTAATGAAATAAAGGAAGGCGATATTGTCAAAGGCTATAAATATGGTGCTGATTATGTGATCATGGACGAACAGGATTTTCAAAAGGCTACCCCGGAAAAGCAGGACTTCCTGGAG
>JAEZLJ010000176.1 GCA_023415275.1 Bacteroidota bacterium | reverse complement strand
GGTCTGTATATAGGTCGGCATATAAAGTATTGCCCTTTACGGCAAGATCCATATTCCCAGGAATATCAATGAACCCTGCATTCCTGGGTGCTGCGGGATTGGAATTATCGATGATGTGGATGCCTTTATCTACTTCATTCAGAAAAATATAAGCCCCATACAGGTATAGCTTTCCAGGCCTTTCCACATTTTGAGGGGCATTACTTTTAATATTCGCCCTTACCTCAGCGGTGGTTTTATAAATGGGTTTATAATAAGTGTAGGTATAAGTTCTTTGAAAACTATCTTTCAGGCATCCCTGTAGCAGCCATGCACTTAGGAAGGCCAACAAGATAACGGGAAGGAACAGCAGTTTTTTCATACCAGTTTTTTTACCTTGACAATAGCTTATTACTTACCGTTGCGTCGTAGGTTGACTATTTTCCAAAAAAGTAACGGGCCTGCAGACCAGCATACACCAGGTGGTTGGAAGTACTCCGATTTTCCATTTTTCTAATTCCATATTGTGCCAGGGGACCTATAAATAATCTACTTTTCAGCAACTCATATGATAGACCCAATCCAGTCATGAGTTGAGTTTTATTATAGGCTTTCTTATCAGAATAATAGATGCCTGTTCTTCCGTCAAAAACTAACCCATTTGTATGAATTAGTTGGTTGATAGCGAAACTTGCCTCCAGGTATACAGGCATATGATCTCCTCCTTTCCATTCTAAAGAAACCGGTAGGGCTATAAAATGAAATTGATTGGTATAATCCTGCATATTAGGACCATACCCCATATAAAAACTGTTAACGCTTCTATTGGTGCCCACGATAGTATCCTGCAATTTCTCCTGGCCTACTTTGATGGAAGTACTATAAAAACGATAATCAATTCCTAAAGCAAATGAAGTACGTGAAGAAATACTCTTTTTAAACCTTGCACCAATAGAAAAGGCCATGTGTTTATTCACTGGCGAGCTCCTGTATCCGTTGCTACTATTATATGATCCTGTTACTGATCCCGCATCTGCCTGTAAGGCGGCCGGTATTACATCAAAACTTTTACTGACGCCAGAGTACCCCGCACTGGCAGCAATGCCTGCTTCCCAATGAGAAGCTTTTGTTTTTTTGCTATTAACTATTGAACTATCAGCTAACAAGTTATTACCTCGCACCAGGGTTCTTCGCTTCACGCTATCCATCCAAAGTGTAAACACAGGCATATCCATTAAATGCTGACCGATATATCTTTCAGGCATCAATTCATTATTTAAACTTTCGTCCTTCTCTCTGAATAATGTGCCGGGTAAAACAGTCTCAGTCGTTTTAACCTCTGATGTACCTTTATTGCTTTCAGTAGCGGCATTACCTTTTATCCTGCCTTGTTTATCTGTGCTCCTTGCACCAGCTGTAATACCATCAAATAACTTTTGGGATCTAGGTGTTTCTGGAATAGAGGAAGTATTATTACCCTCTGCTGGCATTGGCATATTTGTATGAGGAACTGTTTTACCAGCAATAGGATCATGATCAATAACGGTTTGCCTTTCTGTTTTCTGTATCACAACAGCTTCAACCTTTCCAGGGTTCTCATTTCTCAGCAGCCACATACCTGTTCCGGTTAACAATACAATCAAAGGCAACCATATAAGAAGTCTTCTCCTGTCCTTTTTAGCACGGATCTGCTTTTCAATTTGTTCCCAAACAGGTGCTGTTGGAGCAAACCTCAGTTCGTCCATTTTTTGCTGCACCTGTTTTTCAAAATTATTTGGCATACACCGTCTTTTTTAAATCGTTATTCGTTTGCTCTATCCATTGGATTAATAAGGCACGTGCCCGGGCATACTGCGACCTGGAAGTACTTTCCCTGATACCTAATATCTTTCCAATCTCCACATGGCTATATCCTTCCACGGCATACAGGTTAAAAATCGTTTGATATCCTGGTGGCAACTGACGTATCAGGTCAGCTAGTTCTTTTGCCTGGAGCTTTACTTCGGGATGATCTTCATGGTTCACCACATGCAAATGATCCTCAGTGAAAATGAGTTCACTCTGATACCTTGCATTCCTTTTCAGGTAATTAATGGAAGTGGTTACCATGATTCTCCTGATCCAGCCGCCCAACTCACCCTGGAACTTATACTGATGCAGGTTCAGGAACACTTTTACAAAACCTTCCTGCAATACGTCTTCAGCATCGGCCATTGACTTGGTATAGCGATAACAAACGCTTAGCATCAGGCCGGCAAAATGATCATACAATTGCCTTTGGGCTGCTGGCTTCCCTTTTAAACAGTCTTTTACTAATGCGTATTGGTCCATGAATAGCTATACAATGGCTTTGACAACCCCTTCAACAAAAGCGTTGCAGCACTGCCAAAATAAACTGCAAATAAAAAAGGTTGCCGTGAAGCAACCTATAATTTGATACTTATGAGTTTAAAATCCCGGATCGGGGAAATTCAATAAGGGATTATTATCTCTTTCCCTGAATGGATATGGCATCAGGTTCCTGGTTCTTTCTGCATTGGGCCTGTTAAACCGTCGCTCATCTTCAATCCTTAAACCAGACATGTACAATTCAATACTCCTGAATTTATAGATCAGGTCAAGAATCTCTGCCTGGGTATATGGTCCGGTTAATGGAGGCAGTGCTGCACCTACACCAAATGGATCGCTGGCCGGCGTTTTTGTTACCACCTTGTTCAACTCCGCCAACGCATTGGTCAAATCAGGTGGATTCATACGGGCATAAGCCTCTGCCTTGATCAAGGTGATTTCACCGGGAAGGTAAATAGGGAAAGGCGTAGTAGTGGCAGCAGCAAATCCTTTCATGGCATATGGTGTGGCCGGAGATCCGCTGGGTACCATATAAAAGGGCACCCGCATATCTGCAGCATCGGGTTGCAATCCTGCCGGCAAGCCCATATCAGGACCAATAGGCTGGTACACGTTAAAATTAGAACCCGCCACATCATAAATAGGGTTTGGATTGGCGGCTTCAAAATTCAAAACAGATTTCTTGGTCAGGTCCACTGCATTGGCGGCCGTTAAAGCCTGTGTGTAATTACCACTGAACAAAGAATACCTGGCCTTTAAAGCCTGCAATGTGTTTACTATATCTATGCCTGCCGGAATGCTGGAAGTAAAACTGGCACTGATAGGATTTGCACTAATAGCTGCCAATGCATTATCTATCACCTCGATAGCCTTGGCATATCCTTGCATTCTATCAATAAATCCTACGTTCTGCCCTACCCCTTCAGGGATCTTTTCCCAAAACATGGACAAGGCTCCTAAAGATAAAGCCTTGAATATAGAAGCATAACCTATCAAGCCACTTGCATAATTCTTATCTGCCAGCCCTGCGGCTTTGCTGATCACGTTATCAGCATCATAAATGATCTTGTTGCTGGAAGTCCAAAGTCCTGCCAGCATGGTATTGGTCCCATCCACCTGTGCACCTCCCTGCGC
>JAEZLJ010000115.1 GCA_023415275.1 Bacteroidota bacterium | reverse complement strand
CCATAAGCCTGTGCATTGCTGTAAACCCTGGAACTATGAGGACGATCGTCTTTGGTATTTGTTTATTGCTTACATCTTTCATACATGCACAGCGCAATTGCGCTACTTCATCCTATATAGAAGTTTTAAAGAACACTCAGCCACGTTTGGTCAATAAGCTCACCGAAATAGAAAGCTTTATTCAGCGGCAAAAAGCAAACTACCGGTTGGAAGGAGAATTTATCAACCCGGTGATTGTTATTCCTGTGGTTGTACATGTTTTATACAATTCCAGTGCACAAAATATCTCCGATGAACAGGTTAAAAGCCAAATAGAGGCATTGAACCGCGATTTTAGGAAATTAAATCCCGATACCAGTCTTACGCCCCAGCGATTTAAGGCCATGGCTGCTGATGTCAGTATTGAATTCAAACTGGCCACTGCAGATCCCATGGGGAGGGCCACTACGGGCATCATTCATAAAAGAACTTCAGCGCCCTTCTGGAAGTCAGACGATAAAATAAAGTATAGCAGTGAAGGGGGCGATGATGCATGGGACAGCCGGTATTACCTGAATATCTGGGTGGGCAACATTCAAACGGTGATCGGCTATTCTTCTGTACCCGGTTGTGAACCGGCAACAGACGGGGTTGTGATTGCTACATCGGTATTTGGAACACTAAATATGTCGGGCACTTACAATATGGGAAGAACTGCCGTGCATGAAGTAGGACATTGGCTGGGCCTGAAGCACATATGGGGCGATTATTATTGCGGTGACGATGGAGTGGATGATACCCCCGTGCAGGGAAATTTTACCCCGGGTTGTCCCACCACTTTCCGTAGTTCATGTAACAATGGAGCAATGGGCGATATGTATATGAATTACATGGACTATACCGGTGATGCCTGTATGAATTTATTCACCAATGGACAGAAATTGAGGATGCGTGCTTTGTTTTTTGAAGGTGGTCCAAGAGCAGGAATATTGGCCAGCAAAGGCTTAAAAGAACCCTGGTTGGCAGAGGCTCCCCCGGTAGTTAATTATCAATCTACTATTTTCCCTAATCCTTCCACGGGCGATTTCAATATCAATCTTGATGATAGCTGGATGGGATCCACGCTGCGCGTTGCTGATATGAATGGTGTAATGCTATCTTCTGTCATCATTACCAGCAAAATTCAAAAGCTGGAACTATCTCATTTAAAAAAGGGCATGTACCTGGTGCAGGGCAACAACGGCAAGAAGAAGCTATTGGAAAAATTGATCAGGCTTTGATCCATTACTTTACTATGTAATTTGTCCTGGTCATTTCAGGTCATCATTTGGGCCACCTGTTTGCCGGCCATAGGCGCCAATGCCACTCCCATACCACTCATGCGTACCGCGCAAAAGACATTTTTTTCCAATTCTTTAATTATTGGAGCCTTTTCACTTCCCATGGCCATGATCCCCGACCAGCGGTATTCTACCTGGTAATGGTTGGTATGCATAGGCAGAATCACTTCTGCCAGGTAGGTTTCCAATTCTCTTTGAATAAATTCGGTGGTGATCATTTCTGTGGTCTCTTCCTCCTTAAAGGCCTTATTTCTGGCACCTCCCAGCAACACCCTGTTGCCAAGATTGCGGAAATAGTAATAACCTTCATCTGAATGAAAGGTTCCTTCCCAGTTCAAACCCTCAATAGGAGTGGTTAATAATATCTGTCCCCTGGCGGGAACGATGTCCACGTACGGATACAAACTTTTGGTGAAGGCATTGGTGCAAAGCAGTAAATTGTTGGCTGAAAGCCTGCCTATAGTGGGAATATGAACTTCCACATGGTTATTGATGCTTTCAAAACCTGTCACTTCCATGCAGGTGAAAACCTGTACCCCCATTGATTGCACTAATATCATCAGGCTTTGTAATAGTTTGCCGGAGTGAAGATATCCTTCCAATACATTCTCTACCAGGTGACGCGTGTTCCCAAATCCAAATTCACTGATCTTTTCATCTGCCATCTGGTAGGTCCTTTTCTTTCCCATCACAGGTTTAAGCAGGGAGTTGATGTACTCCATATTATTTATCAATTCCCCCTCGGAGATCTTGTCCATCTGACCATACAATTCATATCCTCCACATAGGGAGAAACCGATCTCCTTTTTATTAAAAACCTTCTGAATACGCTCCAGTCCTTTATACCTCTTTTCCACCAGTTCAAGCATATTCTCCGTACCCATGGTTTGAGCATTATGTACCAACTCACTCAGGCTTCCAAAGCAGGCAAAACCTGCATTGCGGGTGCTTGCTCCTGTGGGTATCTGTCCTCTTTCAATGATCGTTACCTTAAGATCAGGGTCTTTCTTTTTGAGATAGTAAGCTGACCACAGACCTACAAATCCGCTACCAATAATGATTACATCCTGCGAAGCATAAAAGCTTTCCTTTTCCCAAATTGATACCTGCATATCTATAATGTGATTCTTATACTATTGCCTAAGCAAAAAGGTAAGTTAGTTAAAATATCTGCCAAAGCTTGGGTTGATTACCAGTGATTTTACCAGGGAAAACTACCAGCCGGGTAAACTACAACCTTATTTAACCACATGTTATATTCTATATAGTTATTTTCGATACACAAACTATTCTATGAAAAAAATATTGCTGTTTTCTTCTCTTCTTGTCAGTTTTTCATTCTCACAGGCCCAGGGTTTCAAAGGCTTATTAAAAAAAGACTCTTCGGGTAAAATAGGAATTGGAAAAATATTGAACCAGGGCTCCAGGCCAGGTCTTAGCAATGATGAAATTATCAGTGGCTTAAAGGAAGCCCTAAGTGTAGGTACTAATAAAGCATCTCAAAAGCTATCAGCAGCAGATGGCTTCTTTAAGGATGCAGCTATTAAGATATTAATGCCTGAAGAAGCTAAAAAAGTGGAAACCAGGTTAAGAGGTATAGGCATGGGCAAGCAGGTAGATGAGGCCATCCTTTCTATGAACAGGGCCGCCGAAGATGCCGCCAAGGAAGTAGCGCCTATTTTTATCAATGCTATCAAAGGAATTACTATCCAGGATGGAGTAGGTATATTGAAAGGCGGTGATTTTGCAGCTACTAATTACCTTAAGGACAGGACCACTGCTTCTTTAACGGAAAAGTTTCGCCCTGTAATTGAAACTTCGTTGGCAAAGGTAGGTGCCACCAAATACTGGAATACTATCTTTTCCAATTATAACAGGTTCAGCAGCGAAAAGATCAATCCCGACCTGGCAGCCTATGTAACCGAAAAAGCATTGGCAGGAATATTTCACCAGGTAGGGTTGGAAGAACAACAGATCAGGAAGGACCCACTGGCACGCACAAGCGATATTCTTAAAAAAGTATTTGGAAACTAAGTACAAAGCAATGAATGACCAGGTTTGAAAAAACCTGGTTTTTTATGCTTGCTACGTCATCATATGTGGATCATTAGAATGCCATCCCAAATGATACTCCCGTTCTAAAACCAGGCAGGGCACCTTTAAAATTAGTGATTCACTGTTCTGTTGGTTTTATCAACCATTACATCCACATGGTTCCTGATAAATGAAAATTTATCTATGAAATCCCTGATGTCCTTCTCCGCTTCACTTGCCTGGATAGATGTCCAGGGTATAGAATGAGAAGTTTCTACCGCTTTAAAATTGTTCCGGCTTGAATTGATCTCAGGGCCTAATAAAAACAGGTCAATGACAAATCTTTTTCCAACCAGGAATTGTGCACCCAGTTGCGCACCTACGCCCATGCCATTGTAATCATTGGTAAAATTCATCACCACTGGCTCTCCTGATAATGTTCCATTTCCAACACCTTCCGCATTTTGGTGAACATATTTGAAGAAGGGTTCGAAGTAAATACCTTTCATATGCTTCTTTGAAAGATACATCCTGTAGCCGGCCAGGAAGGAAGTAGCCTTCATGTCGAAGTCCGCATCTTTATCCTGGTAAGTAAAGCTGTGTTTGACAGTAACAGGCAGGCCTATCTTGGCGGTTAATGAGTTTTTGCCAAAATTATACTCGCCTTGCAGGCTTAAACTGCCCAGTATCAATCCTGTGGGGGCCCATTTAATAGCTAAATACTTAGGGGCTGATTGCTCCTGAGCCCAGGAGCAAAATGAAAATGTAGAGATGATGATCAGGATGAATAATGTTTTCATTGGTCAGTATTGTATGAAAAGTAATAAGGTTATAAAAAATCTGTGCCCGGCGGCCATAAAAAAAAGCCTGTGCATACACAGGCTTTTTATGCTGATCATTTCCTAATTATAAATGTATGGCCTCACCATAAGCTACCTCGATAGCATCCTTGATGCTTTCGCTGATGGTAGGATGGGGGTGAATGCTGTTTAACACTTCATGGTAAGTGGTCTCCAACTTCCTGGCCACTACTGTTTCAGCTATGATCTCAGTAACATTATAGCCTATCATGTGGGTGCCTAACCACTCTCCGTATTTGGCATCAAAGATCACCTTCACAAAACCTTCCGTATGCCCGGCAGCAGAAGCTTTACCAGAGGCGCTTAATGGAAACTTGCCCACTTTCACCTCATATCCCGCTTCCTTGGCCTTTTGTTCTGTTAATCCAACAGAAGCAATTTCAGGTGTGCAATAGGTACAACCCGGCACATTACCATAATCCAGGGGTTCTGGCTGGTGATTGTATTTTTTCTCTCCAAAGGCAATATTCTCTACGCAAATGATACCTTCTTTTGACGCCACGTGTGCCAGTGCCTGCCCGGGAACGCAATCCCCGATGGCATAAATGCCTGGAACACTTGTCTGGTAATACTTGTCCACGCTGATCAGGCCTCTTTCCGTTTTAATGCCTGCTGCTTCCAGTCCAATATTTTCAATGTTAGCAGTTACACCTACTGCGCTTAACAATACATCTGCTTCCAGCGTTACCTCGCCGTTGGCGGTTTTCACCGTGGCCTTCACACCATTACCTGAAGTATCTACCTTGGTCACTTCAGAAGAGGTCATGATGTCAATACCTTGTTTCTTGAAGTTCTTTTCCAGCTCTTTACTGATCTCTTCATCTTCCACCGGAACCACTCTTGGCATGAATTCAACAATGGTTACCTTGGTGCCCATGCTGCTGTAGAAGTAGCCAAATTCCACTCCGATAGCACCACTGCCTACTACGATCATGGATTTAGGTTGCTGTGGCAACACCATCGCTTCACGGTATCCAATGATCTTTTTACCGTCAATAGGCATGGAAGGCAACTGGCGGCTACGTCCACCAGTGGCTACTATAATATATTTAGCGTCAACGGTTTGCTTGTTATTGTCGGCGCCTGTTACTTCTATCTTCCCTTTAGAGAGGATCTTACCAAAGCCATTGATCACATCTATTTTATTCTTGCGCATCAGGAAGGCAACGCCCTTGCTCATTTTGTCGGCTACACCGCGACTTCTTTTAATTACGGCTTCAAAGTTGTGCTGGCCGCTGGCCTCAATGCCAAAATCTTTTGCATGCTTGATATATTCATAAACCTGGGCACTCTTCAAAAGTGCTTTCGTTGGGATACAACCCCAGTTAAGGCATATACCTCCCAAACTTTCTCTTTCAATAACTGCTGTTTTAAAACCTAACTGTGCGGCACGGATAGCGGCTACATAACCACCAGGACCCGAGCCAATTACGACTACATCGTATGCCATGTTATTACATTTTTAATTCCCTTTTCTTCCTTGCAGAAGTAAGGATTAGATTTAGAATGATCAAAAATCAACTTCAGGAGGCCAGGATACCCTGTTTCATTCACCTCATTCCTTGACTTTTCAAAAGCGGCACGAAGCTAATTTAAAATGAGTGAAGCACAAAGAAGGTGAAGAAGCACCAATTAGAAAAATGAACGGCGATAGAGCAAAAAGTTCAATGCATGCATTGCCAACCATTTTTAATCACTTTGCTGAAATCAACCAGTTCAAGTTCTTCATATCATATATGGGATTAAATCATAATTCATTTCTTATGTCTTGCTACCTGGGGCATGTTTCCTCCCTATCTACTTCCTATCTCCGGTATAGCTACGGTATAGATACTGCGTGATCACCACGCAGTATC
>JAEZLJ010000092.1 GCA_023415275.1 Bacteroidota bacterium | reverse complement strand
CCACGTAGTCCCATTCATCAGGGAACTGTGGATCATGAATTTTGCTAAGGGCAACTGTGCCATTTTTCTGCTCCGGTTTGTTTTTGGGAGATGACTTACCATCTAAATACATTTCTCCTCCACCCGGGCAATTAAAGTCAGCTTCGGAAAGCAAAGGGGTCCGGGAAGATCCACCCAATGGTTTATCTCCCTTGTTTTCAATTAACTGGTCGTCCCACCAAATAACGCTGTTATTATTAGGATCAAAATATCCCTTGATACTGTATCGCCTGTAATGATTGGATGATTCGTAATAGTACGATGTTCCGGTAAGGCTATCGCCTTTTTGGATGATCTTTACCTCTACATTTTTCCTGTCGATCTTTCCTCTCCAAACACCCGTAACCTGCTGGGAATGGGCTGAAAATACAATACAAATGAAAGTACATAAGGATAGTATGCGATTCATAAAGGTGTTTTCAAGGTGTATGGATCTAATAACGGTAAAAGATAATAATAATTGCCTTTTTGCAAATGGTATTCTATGATGTGTAGTGGTAAATACTTAATGCAAACCCAACGAGGAAAACCCTTTGAAGCGTAAGTGTTTTTACGAAGTCATTTGATAAAAAGATCGGTCATGCAGCATTAAAAAAGCCCCGGGGATTACCGGGGCTTTTTGTATTAGAAATCTTTCTTTTTGTTCTTGATCTCTTCGAGCATTTCTTTCACTGCCCGTTCCAGCTGAGGATCTTTACCGCTCAATATGGATTTATAATCATTAGCCACCTTTATATCCGGTTCCAACTGCAGGTTCTCCGTTGGTCTTTTCTCCTTGCCAATGGTAGCTACCATGGGTATTCCAAATACCAGTGTAGGGTCTATTTGCGTTTCCCACCACACTGCTGTTCCGGTTCCGGGCACCGGCATACCTATGGTTTTTCCTATACCCAGGCTCTTATAAGCGTAAGGAAATATAAAGGCGTCTGAATAGTTGCTTTCGCTCATCAACACAGTGGATGGTGCTGTCCATTTATTAAATGGCTCCGAAGATTTGATCTGTACTCCCTGTGGTGCCATACCCAGGTATTTCTTGCCACTTAAAAAGGTTACCAGGTCATCATGCAGCCAGCCGCCACCGTTGAAGCGCGTATCCACGATCAGGGCTTCTTTATCACCTTCTTTTCCTAATACATCTTCATACGTGGAACGGTAGCTGGCATCATTCATTCCCTGAACATGCACATATCCCACCTTGCCACCGGAGAGCTGCTCCACTTTTTTCCTGTTATTGCTTACCCAGCGCTCATACAGCAGGTTTTGTTCTTCGCCCTGCGATATGGGCTTGGTAGTTTCTTCCCAGCGTTGCTTGGTTTCCGGATCGTACAGGCTCAATAAGATATTCTTACCTGTTTTGCGATTCAGTAATCTTGCCCAGTCAAAGCTGTTATTGATGGGTTCATCATCTATCTTCTCGATGATCACACCTTTTTTGATCTTTGTTTTGGCATTGATAAATGGACCGCCTTCCAAAACTTCCATCACCTTCAGTCCATTACCTTCATAAGTTTCATCGTACAGCATTCCAAGGCTGGCGGTAGCATCTCCATTCTGTACTTGCGGTGAATAACGGCCTCCAGTATGCGAAGCATTCAGCTCACCCAGGAATTCGCTCAATAGTTCCTGGAAATCATAGTTGTTATTAACATGCGGAAGAAACTTTGCATACGCAGCATGATAGTCGTTCCATTTTACACCCCCAAGCTTAGGATCATAAAACTTGCTGGCCACCTGCCTCCAGGTATGATCGAAAATATAGGCTCTTTCTGCTGTGGCTTTCAACACCATTTCACCATTTACAGTAACAGGAGCTACTTTCCCGCTTTCAGCATCCACTTTCATGATCTTGCCATCACTTACCACAAACAGGTTTTTACCGTCAGCCGTAAGGCTCATGCCGGCAGGTCCGCCATCCAGTTTAGCCACCAGCTTGGTCTCTTTGGTCCTTGGATTTGTCATCCAGAGATCATAGCCTTTTTCCATACGCGCCATAAAGAATAACTTCTCCCCGTCATTGGTAAGGATATAGTCAGAAATATTCCCTGAGTTGATGGTCAGTCTCAATTTGCGGTGGTCAAGTCCTTCAATGAGTGGTTGCCAGCTTTTACCCGGTGGGTTTATTTTTAAACTGCTATCTTTTTTTAAGGCTTCTTTATCCTTGTCTTCTTTTTCCTTCAGCAGGCTAAATTCATCTTTGGTTAGTTTGAATTTATCATAAGCTTCCTGGTCAAAGAACATGGCATATACATCCACTTCACGGGCGCCTTGTACGGCTAGTGGTCTTTTCCCATCCCTGTCTGTCATCCACAATAAAGCCTTGCCACCAAAAGCCCACTTGGGTTGTCCATCAGAGAAGCCACTTTGCGTCAGGTTGATCCTTTCACCGGAACCATCTGCTTTCATCAATGCCACTTCTGACGAAGGCCAGCGTCCTTCTGCCGAATTAAAAGCGATCCATTTGCCATCAGGCGACCAGGTGTAGTATTGGTCTCCATCTGCATAAGAAAAGTTAACGCCCTTCGGAACAATGGTCCTGCTCTTCTTTGTAGCCAGGTTGTACACCTTCAAAACATTTCTTTCTTCCAGGTAGGCGATCTCTTTTCCGTCAGGCGAAATTTCGGGTTGAAATTCTTCAGCCTCCGTGGCAATAACAGGTTCTTCCTTGATAACTGTAGAAGTATAAAAATAGGGTTCTTCTTTGCGCTCTATAGATGCTTTATAAATATCCCAGCTGTCACCTCTTTCTGATGCATAATAGAGTGAGCGTCCATCAGGGCTGAACTCCACTGTTCTTTCCTGCGAAGGCGTGTTAGTGATCCTTTTGGTGATGCCGCCTTCCACAGATGTTACAAACACTTCTCCTCTCACTATGAAGGCAACCTCTTTGCCATTAGGTGATAAAACCGTTTGAGTGACATTCGAATTAACAGGCAATATTTTATCGTCATTGCCCCTTGTATCCTGGTTGATGGTAATGGCTACCTTTTGCGGTTCGCCACCTTCTTTCAAAGTATATATCTCTCCATCATAGGCAAAGCATAACATACCATCATTAGACCGGCTTAGAAATCGCACAGGGTGTTCTTTGAAATGTGAAAGCTGTGTAATGGTGCTTCCACCTGCTACGCTGGCCTTGTAAATGTTTTGTGTACTTCCTTCTTTTTCACTCAGGAAGTAAAAGCTGTTGTCATCATCGCCCCATACAGGATTGCGGTCTTCTCCTTCAAAACTGGAAACCTGTACATACTCATCTTTTTTAGTATCATAAATCCAAACATCACGGGTTACAGATGAAGTATGGTGCTTGCGGTAGGCATCTTCATAACCTTTGCGGTCCTGGAAGATAAGCTTGTCTCCACTTTTGTTGAATCTTGCAAACTCTGCACCTGCAGAATTGAACATGACAGACCTTCCACCAGTAACAGGCACTTCGTACAGTTTCTGAAACAGGCCTCTTTGGGGAAAACGTGCAGAAGTGTAAACGTCATTCCTGTTGGTTCCAAATAAAACTGTTTTATTGTCTGCTGAGAAATCGTATGGGTAATCGTTGGCAGAATGATAGGTAAGGCGTTTTGCTTCGCCGCCGGTTGACGGCATGATGTACACATCAAAATTGCCATAACGGTCAGATGCAAATGCGATCCATTTGCCATCATGGCTCCATACCGGCATGTAATCATAAGCTTCATGAATGGTCAGTGGGTATGCTTCACCCCCAGTAGCAGGAACCTTGTAAAGGTCACCTTTGTAGCTGAACACTATAGTTTTCCCATCAGGTGAAAGGGAAGGGTGCCGCATCCACAGGGGCGTATTTTGTGCATAAGCAGCCAGGCTGCAAACCATGGCAACCAGCGCAATCCATCTTTTCATCATACAGTTGTTTAATTTTACGATAAGTTACTAAATTATCAACTTCGCAATATATGAACTCCACGGAATGGGAAGAGCGGTTAAAAGCCTGTAAGACAGGGTTTTTCCCCGTTGTCCCCTTTGAAAAAGAAGACAAGCTTTTGCCAATGGACTTCACCTCCGCCAACAAGGCATTGAATGGCAACCTGGTGAAGGATACGGAGCAATTTACCCGGTATATTAATGATCAATTAAATTCAGCAGGCGCCCGTTATGGTATTGGTGGTTATAATGAATACAGGACCATCTATTCAAGAAGTGACCTGTTTGATACTAGCCGGCCTTCGGTCAATGAATTGCAGCATCAGCAATCCGGATCAAACACGGAAGCCCGGTGCATACACCTGGGAGTTGATATTTGGGGTAAGCCCTATACAAAAGTAATGGCCCCCTTAGATGGCATCATTCACAGCTTTGCCTTCAACAATGGATTTGGCGATTATGGCGCCACCATCATCCTCACGCATAACCTGGAAGGAACTGTTTTTCATACCCTATATGGGCACCTTAGCCTCAACTCTATTAAAAATATCCAGGAAGGAGACAGGGTAAAGGAAGGAGATGTGTTTGCTGAATTTGGAATTCCTTTTGAAAATGGACAATGGCCTCCTCATTTACATTTCCAGGTCATTATAGATATGGAAAACAAAAAAGGAGATTACCCCGGTGTTTGCGCTCCTTCAGAAAAAGAAAAGTATTTGAATAATTGTCCTGATCCTTCTTTGTTGCTGTCCCTGCAATAACTATTCTGAGTCAATCACTTATTTATTGCCGTTAGGTCTGGAAAAATAATTATTACCAAATAAGGGTTATGCTTTAACTTTAAAAGACAAGCCATCGGTAGGGTAATATCCATTGTTTATTCCTCACTTTAAACCTATAATATGGCAATGAATCTCCTAGATGCTGTTCGCAACTATCTTCCTTCCAATCTTGCAGAAACAGCTTCCAGACACTTGAATGAATCTCCCTCTGGCATCAGCAAAGCAATATCAGCAGCAGTGCCTGCATTGTTGGCCGGCTTTGTGAACCGTGCAGAAAGTGGCGATGCCCATGGCTTATTGAATGATGCCCATGCTGCCGCAGACAGCGGTGTGCTGGATAACCCACAGGGTTTATTTGAAAACGCCGGTAGTTTTTTATCAGGAGGATTAGACCGGCTGAAAGGATTATTTGGAGGCGGTGGCATAGGCAGCATTGCGTCTGCATTATCGTCCTTTGCCGGTATCAGATCTGAATCCATTCAATCGCTATTAGCCATGTTGGTCCCATTAGGCCTGGGTGTGCTGGGTCGTCATGCCAGGGAAAATAATTTATCGGCCCAGGGATTGACCTCTTACCTGGCCGATCAAAAATCTAGTATCATGAGTGCTCTCCCTGCCGGGTTATCACTTGGCAGCCTGTTCGGAGGTGCTAAGATCCCATCCGCTCATGTTGGTTCCAATGTGCGGGAATCAAAAGCATACGTAGAAGACAAGGCCCCTAAGTCAGGCAGCAATTGGCTGTTATGGCTCATCCTGGCCATTGCTGCTATTGCATTGCTTTGGTATTTCCTGGGTAAAGGATGTAATAAATCCGAATCTGAGGCCACTACAACAGACACCACTACCACCATGACCACTACACCCATGGACACCAGTATGAACACGACCACTACCACCACTACTGAACGTCAATCCATGAAGGTGAAGCTGGCTGATGGGACAGAAATAAATGCTTATAGCGGTGGTATAGAAGACCAGTTGGTGAAATGCCTGGATGATGCAGCCTGCCAGGCAGGGAAAGACAAATGGTTTGATTTTGATAACATCAATTTTGAAACAGGAAGTGCAAAGCTGACTGCTGAAAGCCAGCAACAAGTGCAGAATATTGTGGCCATCTTAAAAGCCTATCCTAAAGCCAAGATCAAGATCGGGGGCTATACAGATAAGGTGGGCAATGCAGATGCCAATAAGAAACTGAGCCAGCAAAGGGCAGATGCTGTGATGAATGCCATCAAATCGGCAGGTGCCAATTCAGGCCAGTTGGTGGGCGCAGAAGGTTATGGTTCTGAGTTTGCAAAAGTAGATGCCTCGGCTTCTGATGAAGAAAGAAGATCAGACAGGAGGATAGCGGTACAGTTACGTGAAAAATAAACAGATCTGACAGGCATGCCGTCGTGCAAGGTGGCGTGCCTGTTTATTTAACTATCTTGAAGTTGAACAAAGGAGTGCCCAAAGAGCGGTACACCAATACCCAGAATGGCACAATGGCCTCAATGGCCCTCGCGGACTCAATACCTCCCAGGTCAATGATCCTGTCTGCTTTCCAATAGAAATGATCCGCCAGGAATTTGCGCACTTTATTTTTGGCTTCCGCGTCATCACCACACATGAACAGGTTATGATCTGCCTTGTTCACTTCCCTGGCATCCACCATCAACTTGTAGTTTACTGTATTCAATGTTTTTACAACCTTTGACTCTGGCATCGCTTTTTGAATTTCTTCTCCCAGTGAATTGGAATTGCCTAAACCTTCCACGATCTGTGGTGGCAAGCCCTTGGTAAAATCCAGTGGATTGGTAATATCCACCACTATTTTGCCGGCAAGGTTTTCCTTATCAATGGTATTGATGGCTTGCATGGCATTGGCTCCATTCAGGCATAGGAAAAGCATGTCACCAAAAGCGGCAGCATCATTAAAGTTGCCCTGCGATGCATGCTCATTGGCCTGCGCTACCCATTCCGCAGCTTTCTTATTGTTTTGTGTTCTGCTACCCATCATCACATCAAATCCTTTTTCTACCAGGGCAGATGCAATGCTTTCTCCAACAGTTCCGGTTCCTAAGACGCCTATTTTCATGGTATCATTCCTTTTTTAAATAATATACAATTCTCCTGATTCCCTTGATCGGATATCTCCATTTGCTTGACAAAAGGTACGGCAAAATCTTTCAATTTAAAATGACTGGTACAATAGGAATGTTTGATACCTGGAAGAGGGCAACTTCCACTATTAACTCGATAATTTAAAATAACCATTGTTTAAAACCGGCTAACGATTCTTTTACTAGCTACTTGCCCTATTCAACCTATTAACAACCATTTTCCTCCGGGGCTGTAGTATAGCAACCCCGCTGTATCCCCGCTGTATCTCCGTATAATACCCGTATTTTACACGTATGCGAACGGGTATTGTACGGGGATACAATGAAGTAAAAGCGGGTTGTGTAAGAAGTAAACAGGAAGTTCAATGCCCTTTGAATAGTGTTAATTATGCTTCATTCAGGGCTATTCTTCCAGGCAGCAAAAATGAAGTCTTAGATTTATTTTTATGTAAGCTGTAATAATTTCATTTAGCCCTTTGACCACCATTCAATAAAAGACTTCCTTAACAGGCTTTGCTGTTCAAAATCAGTACATTTACAGCATGTCCAATCCTAATTTACAAGGTGACAAAAATCAGTTAACATCAGCGGATAAAGAGTTTGAAAATGGCATCAGGCCCCGGGAGATCAATGAATTTTCCGGTCAAAGCCAGGTGATTGAAAACCTGGTCATTTTTATCAAGGCTGCCAAGATAAGAGGCGAGGCCCTGGATCATGTATTATTTCATGGCCCTCCGGGCTTGGGTAAAACCACGCTATCCCGGATCGTAGCCAATGAACTGGGGGTGAACATCAAGGAAACCTCCGGCCCGGTGATAGAAAAACCGGGAGATCTTGCCGGTCTTTTAACCAACCTGGAACCTAATGATGTATTGTTTATTGATGAGATACACCGCCTGAGCACTGTGGTGGAAGAATACCTGTATTCTGCTATGGAAGATTATAAGATCGATATTATGATCGACAGCGGCCCTAATGCACGCAGCATCCAGATCAATTTGAATCCCTTTACGCTCATAGGTGCTACCACCCGCAGTGGGTTGTTGTCGGCTCCCTTGCTATCCAGGTTTGCTATTAAATCCAGGCTGGAGTATTATAGTTCAGAAACGCTCAGAAAGATCATTCTGCGGGCAGCACATATATTGAATGTTGAAATAACCAATGAGGCGGCAGGAGAGATCTCCAGGCGCAGCAGGGGCACCCCCCGTATAGCCAATGGCTTGTTGCGCCGGGTGCGCGATTTTGCCCAGGTATTGAATGACGGGCAGATTGATATAGGCATCACCCAGCATGCCCTGAAAGCCCTGAATGTAGATGAGCACGGGCTAGATCATATGGATAACCGCATACTTTCTGCCATCATAGATAAGTTTAAGGGTGGTCCTGTGGGCATCACCACCATTGCTACCTCCGTGGGCGAGGAAGCCGGAACGCTGGAAGAAGTATATGAGCCTTTCCTGATACAGGAAGGATTCATAAAGCGCACGCCAAGAGGAAGGGAGGCTACTCCAAAAGCATATGAACATTTAGGAAAATCGCTTCCTGGTTCTTATGGACCTTCACTTTTCAATATGTAGCCTATCTTTAAACTCATTACTCTTTGATAAACTGATATGAAGCAAATGATACTATGCCTGTTGGTGACAACAGGCATCCTTTTATCCTGTACCGAAAAAAAAGAGGTGCTTGTAAAAGCATGGATATTCAACGATGCTGCCAATGAAAAAGAAATGCCCGGTAAAGGCATTGGCCCGGGCCTTGAATTAGACCATCGGTTCAATACAGCAAATTTTATTGATCTGCAGGCCGATGGTACTTACTCCAGCTATCTTCCTTTATATGAAACTGGCAAATGGTTTTATAAGGACCAGATGCTGATAATGGTAAACCGCAAAAAAGAAATGCTGGAACTTCAGGTGAACCAGGTGAATGAGGATGAACTGGTGTGCACGAATAAACAGAAAGGAACCATCTACCGGTTCAAGGGTTTACCCAATGACTTTGCCACTACTTCTGAGAATCCTTTTTCATTGAACAACAATCTTTGGCGCATCAGGCCTGCCAGGCGCGAAACGGATGAGGAGCTCAGGAAAAGGATGAAAAATCATTTTACCTACTGGAAGCAATATTTTGCCATGGGGTTGAAGAAAAAGGTAGAGGTGCTTGATATTGGCACTACGCCAAGCCTTTTTAAACTGTATGGAAACGGTATTCAGCTGGAGTATTACGAATACCTTTTTCCTGAATGGAAAAATTGCTTTTATGACAGTGTGGATTGCAGGCTGGCCTATGAAAATGTGTATTATAAAATGTACCAGAACAAAATAAAATGGCCGGATACTGAAAACCGGTTTGAAAGATTTGTGTCGGCCTTTAACCAACTGGAACAATGGATGGATGAAAAAACATCGCCGTATGTCAGAACGGGAAAGGCACAAAAAAAGGATTGATGGTGTCAATCCTTATTATGATTTATTTCGTTGACTGATCATTCCTGCACCACCAGCCTGAATCCATTACCGTGGATATTTACGATCTCGATCTTGGGATCATCTTTCAGGTATTTGCGCAACTTGGCTATATATACATCCATGCTTCGGCCATTGAAATAAGTGTCACTACCCCAAATTCTTTTGAGAGCCTGCTCCCTGGGCAGCAAGTCGTTCATGTGCTCGCAAAGCATTTTGAGCAATTCATTCTCCTTGGGAGAAAGGGTTTGTGTTTTGCCATCATGTGACAGCTCGCGAAGCTTAGGGTTGAAGTGATAGGAAGAAAGATCAAATTCCTTATTCTCCGATTCCCTGTTCAACTCTTCATTACGCTTGAGTATGGCTTTTATTTTATGAAGCAATACTTCACTATCGAATGGTTTGGTTATGTAATCATCGGCCCCCAGTTTATAACCCTGGATAATATCTTCTTTCATGGTTTTGGCACTCAGGAAGAAAAGGGGAACGTCGGGGTTGATATCGCGAATCTCTTCGGCCAATGTAAAGCCATCCATATTCGGCATCATCACATCCAGCAGGCAGAGATCGAATTGTTCACGCTGAAAAGCAGCCAGGCCAAGACGGCCATCTCTTTCCAGGGTAACATTATAATCATTCAATTCAAGATAATTCTTAAGCACACTTCCCAGGTTTGGATCATCTTCGCATAATAAAATCTTAGCTTTTTTTCCTTCCATGACTAATGGGTTTTTAATTGAGAAATAAAGTTAACGCATTTGCTCATACGCTGTTTTATGATTAGTTGCTTTATGCCTCACAAATTTGTCCCTGCGCCTTTTTACTTTTGCATGGGAGAAATTCGATATGCAGATCACACCAGACAATAAATTAAAAAAGCTTATCATAATCGGTGATCGTGTGCTTATTCGTCCTACACGACCGAATGAGCGTACGGAAACAGGTTTATACCTGCCACCCGGCGTGCAGGAGAGAGAAAAAGTACAACAGGGATATATAATAAAAATCGGGCCCGGCTATGCTATTCCCATGCTGCAGGAGGAAGAACCATGGAAAGCTCATGAAGAACAGGTGAAATATGTGCCTTTACAAGCCAGGGAAGGTGACCTGGCGATCTTCTTATTGAGTGGTGCTACTGAGATCATGTACGGTGGTGACAAATACTTCATAGTGCCTCAGAGCGCCATATTGATGCTGGAAAGAGAAGAAGAACTGTAAGTTCGGTCACTTATGCCAGTGCCTGGTTGGAAAAAATCATTTGTTGCTGCACCCTGTTCAGCAGGTCTGTATAATCAAATGGTTTTTGCATAAAATCATCGGCGCTTACCTGAGACATGAGGCCAAGTGAATTATCGTAACCCGACATCATGATCACCCTGATGTTGCTGGTTTCACCATCGTGCTTCAACTGGTTGCAAAATTCCCTGCCATCCTGGTCTGATATAAATACATCCATCAGGATGAGTGCTGGTTTGTGGATCCTGATCTTCTGGGTGGCCTCTTCAATGCAGGAGGCCAGGACGGTTTCGTATCCCTGCCCTTTTAAAATGATCTGTACGATCTGTAAAAGGTCTTTATTATCATCCAGCAGGAGAATCTTTTGATTACACACGGCATTCGATTTGCCCTGTCTATTCAAATATCTTTCCAAAAATGAAAATCAGGAGCGAAATAGCAGGAAGCTATCAAACTGTCACTACTGTGGAAAGCATTTCAGCTACCTTATTGGTAAATGCCTGGAACTGATGAGGTTTTGTAATGTACTGGACCTGGTATAATTCAAAATACCGTTTATCTATACCGCTGGAAGAAGTGGTAAAAACGACCAATGGGATCTTGCTTAATTCCTGGTCTTCTTTTATCAATTGAATGGCTTTACGGCCATCCATCCTGGGCATGTTGATATCCATAATGATCAGGCAGGGAAGTTCTCCTGTTTCTTTAGCACGCTTTAAATAGGCCAGGCCTTCCTCACCATCCTTTGCCTCCACTACTGTAAAACTGGTGCTATAAGTTTTTATAGCCTCCTGGATAATGGCAAGGTCATCTGCATCATCATCCATGCATAATATAGTAGTAGAAAAAATCATTTATACAAATCTAAGCTAAAGAGCCTTGTCTCTAAATTCGTATAATTACGATTCTTTTTGCGGAAAATACGGTTCCTATCTTTTAAATGAAAACTGAGTTATCAGTGCAGGCATTGATGTTTACCCTGTAATAATTTTCTTTACTTTCAATTATGGCAAATAAAGAAGAATTCGCAAGCGCAATTTCAAGTGGATATAGCTTTAAAGGTGAAGCCTTTAAGATAGGAAGGGCCATGCTGGATGGCCAGGTGGTTGAAGGGGCTGATGTAATGTTGCCCTTAAAGACAATGAACCGCCATGGGCTGATAGCTGGCGCTACTGGTACCGGTAAAACAAAAACCCTTCAGTTGATCAGCGAGGGATTAAGCGATGCAAGTGTGCCTGTGTTATTATTGGATATTAAAGGGGACCTGAGTGGTATAGCAGCCCCTGGAACAGTAAATGATAAAATAACCGAACGTGCCAAGACGCTTGGGATTGATTTCAAGCCCCAGGGCTACCCGGTGGAATTATTGACATTGAGTGATAAGCCTGGCGTAAAGTTGAGGGCTACAGTGAGCGAATTTGGACCAGTGCTTTTGAGCAAGATACTGGGGTTAAATGATACACAGGGTGGAGTGGTAGCCTTGATCTTTAAGTATTGCGATGATAACAAGCTACCCTTGCTTGACCTTAAGGATTTTATCAAGGTATTGCAATATGTGACTGCAGAAGGAAAGGCTGACATTGAAAAAGCCTATGGTAAGATATCCACTACTTCTACGGGCACCATTTTACGGAAGGTGATAGAGTTGCAGCAACAGGGCGCTGATGCCTTTTTTGGCGAAAAGAGCTTTGATGTGGACGACCTCATGCGAATCTCCGGCGATGGCAGAGGCATTATATCCATTTTAAGGGTAACTGAACTGCAGGACCGGCCAAAATTATTTTCAACCTTCATGCTGCAGTTGCTGGCAGAGCTTTATGCTACCTCACCTGAAGAGGGCGATTTGGACAAGCCTAAGCTGGTCATTTTTATAGATGAAGCGCACCTCATTTTCAATGATGCTTCCGAGGTGCTGTTGCAGGAGATAGAGAATATTGTAAAGCTCATCCGCTCTAAGGGAATTGGAGTTTTCTTCTGCACGCAGAATCCAATGGATGTTCCAGCCTCTGTATTATCGCAATTGGGTTTGAAAGTACAGCATGCATTAAGAGCTTTTACCGCTGCTGACAGAAAATCTATCAAGCAAACCGCTGAGAATTACCCGGAAACTCAATACTATGATGTGGACCAATTGCTGACACAAATGGGTATAGGAGAGGCCTTCGTGACCATGTTGAATGAAAAGGGTATTCCCACCCCGCTAGTACATGTGATGCTGAGGCCACCCCAAAGTCGTATGGATATTTTGACAGATGCCGAAGTGCAAAACCTTGTAATGAATTCAAAGCTGGTAAGTAAATACAATACGCCTATTGATTCAGAAAGCGCCTATGAGATATTGAATAAGAAGATTGAAGAAGCCCAGCAACGATCCCAGGAAATAGACCAGTTGCAGCAGAAAGCGAAAGCTGAAAAGGCAGCACCAAAAGAGAAAAGCTTCCTTGACAACCCCATTGTAAGAAGCGCCGGCAGGACTGCAGCTACCATGATCACCAGGTCATTATTAGGTGTGCTTGGCCTGGGCAGTTCAAGAAGGCGTAAGAGCTTATTTTAAATAAGGCCATAGGTCAGCTTAATTTCAGCTCACCTTTTTCATTGGCCGTTATCTTTTTTTCAGCCTGGAGAAAATCAATCACTCTCCAGGCTTTTTCTTTTGAAATGCCGGTGAGTAATTGAAATATTTCTTCGGTAGTGGAGGAATGGACAGATAAATGATCCATTATTAATGTAGCAATGGACTCCAGCTCTCCTGGGGAAAGACTTGCTTTTTTCCTTTTCAGGCAATTATCACAAACACCACAATCCCGGGCCTTTTCATCTCCAAAGTAAATACTGATGGTTTTACTCCGGCAATCATTTGTTTGAGTATAGGCGATCATTTTATTGACGCGTTCAATAAATAGGTCACGCCTTTTGTAATAAAGCATCAGATTGAAAGACAGGTCTTCGGCGGCCACCCTGTTCTTTCTGAATATGATCTGTGGTTCTGTGTTTTGGGGTATGTATTGGATGATGCCATAGGAAGCAATTGAAGACAATTGCTTTTTAATGTCTGGCTCTTCTTTTTTCAGAAGTTTGGCGAGCACCAACTCTGAAATAAAGCACGGAAAATCAAAAATGCCTTCATAGGTACGTAGTAAAGAAGTAAGTAATGGTTCAAGTTGAGTATGGCTTTTCTGGAATTCATACAGGCCATTCTTCGAGGTGCTGAATACCACGGTGGCCGGTGCAAAATTCTTTTCGTTGAAGTCAAGCCAGCCATCACTTTCAAGGGCTTTCAAGGCATATAATGCTGTCTGGCTGTTCAATTTGTAATTGCGGATGAAGGCATCAAAATGAAATACATAACTCCTGTCCTGACCGGTATTCACAGGTATCTGCAGGTAATTCACAAGTGCATGGTAAATGGCCCTGATCTGCTCCAGGCCGGGATAGCGTACCAGGTGCATAACAGATAATTCTTCCAGGTCCCTGGCATCATACAGCAATACAGGGAAAGATTTTTTACCATCCCTGCCTGCGCGGCCTGCTTCCTGGTAATAATTTTCCAGGCAATCAGGTGTGTCCACATGAATCACTGTGCGAACATCTGGCTTATCAATGCCCATTCCAAAAGCATTGGTGCATACTATCACCCTGGTTTTATTGTTGATCCATTCCAGTTGTCTTTTAGACCTTTCTTCTGGTTGTAATCCTGCATGGTAATGAGTAGCTGCAATACCATGCATCTGCAACAGGTTGGCAATTTCACCTGTGCGTTTTCTACTCTTGCAATAGACTATAGAAGTGCCGGGTACTTTCTTTAATATATCAACCAACCGGGCTATTTTAGAATCCACCTTGAAAACACTGTAAGCCAGGTTCTTCCTTTCAAAGGATTGACGAAATACCTTCCAGATATTATGGGGTACCTGTTTTGAACGATTAGGAAGCGGCCTGGCAAGTTTTTCGCAAATATCTTTCTGAACTTCCTCGGTGGCCGAAGCTGTCAACGCCAGGAACGGCACACCTGGCAACTCTTTTCTTAGTTCTGCAATGCGCAAATACGATGGCCTGAAGTCATATCCCCATTGTGAGATGCAATGTGCTTCATCAACTGCTACCAGGGTTACATCGATCGAAGGCAGGTATTCTTTAAAGAGCGAGGTTTCCAGGCGTTCAGGAGACACATACAAAAACTTGAAATAATTATGTTTTGCATTCTGAAGTGTCTGGATAACATCTGCCCGTTGCATGCCTGAATGAATGAGCAAGGCAGGGATATTTCTTTTTTTCAGGTTCTCTACCTGGTCCTTCATCAAAGCTATCAGTGGAGATATGACCAGACAAATTCCTTCTGAGGCCATAGCAGGCACCTGGAAGCAAAGTGATTTTCCACCACCAGTGGGCAGGATAGCTAATGTATCATCTCCCGCAATAATGGATTGTATAATTTCTTGTTGTAAAGGACGGAATGCCTTATAACCCCAGTATTGTTCTAATATTGACAGCACTTCACTCACGAAATGCAACAATACTAATCATTTCTGTTTTTTCAAGTCATCAAAGAAGGTGTAGCAGGCACTGGCAAGTTCCCTGAGTTCTGTTGCTTTTTCCGCCTCGATCATTTTTACCTCAATTAGCACCTGCACAGCGGTATCCATTACTACCAATGCATTCTTTACTGTTTTAATGAACTGCTTTCTTTTCTTTTTCTTTTTGAAGAAGCCTCCCTGTGCAATATTCAGGTGAACGGTAACTCCGGCATTCCTGATGTATTGTACCAGGTTTGTTTTTTCCTCCTGGGGAAGATCATGGGTTAATTCGTAACAGGCAACCACCAATCTTTTAGATAGATAATAGACATCAAGAGTCTTGTATGCTGGTTGAATGGGCATTCGGATTAGCTGGTTGCACTGTGAAAGTAAATAATATATACAGTATTTAAAAGATATCCAGCTTCAAACTCTTTAATCCAGCTTTTTTACAAAGAGCCTTACAGAGTTGGCAGCCAGTACCACATCGCTAACTGCCATGATCAATGCTCCATAGGTAGGACCATAGTGGCCAAGCAAGCCTAATGCCGCTATAGGAATGGCAATAATGTTATAAGAGAAGGCCCAAAACAGGTTCTGCCTGATGGTGAGGAAAGTATGCTTGCCTAATCCCAGCGCCGTAGGCAACTTTTGAAGGCCATGATTGAGCAGTACCACCTGTGCGCTCTGCATTGCCAGTTGGGAAGCATCGCTCATGGAAACGCCAATAGTGGCCTTGGCTAGTGCAGGCGCATCGTTGATACCATCACCTACCATGACGGTTGGCATTTTGGAAGAAAGTTCCTCAATGGTTTGAAGCTTTTGTTCAGGCGAGCGTTCAGCGATCACTGTGTCTATGGAAAGCATCTCGCCCAATTTTTGAGTTTTGTCCTGCCGGTCGCCACTGAGTAATACTGTTTTTAAGCCTTTTTTGTGCAGGTAGCTGACCACTTCTGCAGCTTCTGGCCTTAGCTGGTCTTTAAGATCGATCCACCCGGCCAGGGCATCGTTATACAATAAATAGACATTATGGGTATCGTCTTTGGTAAGCCCTTTAACCAGGTTGTAAGAACCCAATGCAAAAGAATTGCCTTCTTTGTCCTCGGCCAGCATTCCCTTGCCCTTGATCTCGCGGATGTTCTTCCAGTGAATAGGGTTGGTAAGCTTCCATTCTTCCACAATGCTTTTGGCAAGGGGGTGATTGGAATACTTCTCCATTGAGTACACTATTCTTTTAAATGCTTCTTCGGTGAGCAGCTCAGTATTCACATGCCATCTATCAACCTGGAATTTGCCTGTGGTCAATGTGCCTGTTTTATCAAATACTACCTGTTTGATGTTTTTAAATAACTCAAGGCTTTTGGCATTGCGAAACAGTATGCCGTTGCGGGCGCCCCGGCCCAATCCCACCGCAATGGCTGCAGGTGTGGCCAGGCCCATGGCACAGGGACAGGCAATGACCAATACAGCAATGCTTCGTAAAAGGGATGGGGTAAATTCTTTTAGAATGATCCAGTTGATCACCAGGGTCAATAACGCTATGGCTAAAACTACCGGAACAAAGACAGCGCTGATTCTATCGGCCATCTGTTGCATGGGGGGCTTTTCTCCCTGTGCTTTTTTTACAAGCTCCAGTATATGAGAAAGTACGGAATCGTTGCCTGCTGCAGTGACCTGCGCTTTGAGGTTCCCGTCCTCCACAATACTTCCTCCAATAATTACATCTTTTGCTTTTTTCAGCAGGGGTGTACTTTCCCCTGTAAGAATGGATTCATTGACAAAGGCTTCACCCCACAGTATTTTGCAATCAGCCGGTACTTGTTCACCGGTCTTTATCAGTAGCAGGTCACCTGTTCGCAGCTGTGTACTTTCAACCGGGAAAATAATTTCTTTATGTTCTTCATCAAAAGCGATCATGTTGGCCATGATCTTTTGTGATTTGACTAAACCTTTAAGGGCGCTCTGTGTGGATTGAATAGATGCTTCTTCCAGGTAATTTCCCAGGAAAACAAGGGTAATGATAGTGGCAGTAGTTTCATAAAACAGATAGGCAGGTCCCAGGTTAAATAAAGTGCCGGTAAGACTATATATAAATGCTGCCGCCGAACCGATGGCAATTAATACATTCATATTGGGTACTCCATTACGAATGCTTTTCAACGCTGATCTGCCAAAGAACCGCATGCCCACCACGAATACCGGAAGCGTTAGGGCCAGCTGCACCCATGGGTTCATAAGAAAATGAATATGCACACCCGGGAGCATATGAAGCATTAAAAGGATGGTAAAGGGCAGGCAGAACCAAAAGCGCTGCATATTGGTGGAGAGAAATGATCTTTTGGTGTCGGCAGTGAAGCCATTGCCTTCGACTTTGTAGCCAAGCGATTCCACGCCTTTAGCTATCTGTTGTAATGGCTTATTCCCGGTTAATTCAAAAGATACATCACCGTCTATAGGATTTACCACTACAGCCTGGGCTCCCTGTTGCTGTAAATATTTGTTTACTGTAAGTGCACAATTGGCGCAAGTCATCCCAGCCACTTTCCATTGAACCTTTTCCATTCCTGGTTGCAAATTATTTATGATGCAAAGTTACTTCAGCATTTTTTGTGCATTCGTTCAGCGCAAATTTATCTTTTCAACTTTGTTGCAACCTGTTGTTAAAGTTGGAGATAACATTATAATGATCTACATATGTAAGTTTTGACTCTTATAATTTGGCAACAATCCATTTCGAGAAATGTCCTTTTTATTAGGTTTGCAACATGGAGTTTCATGTGTCGTATGATGGCCTTGATCATTTTGCTGCAGCATTCTGGAAGCTGGTAAAGGATTTTAAAGTATTCGCTTTTCATGGAGAAATGGGAGCTGGTAAAACCACCATCATTGAAGCCTTATGCAAAAGTAAAGGAGTTAAGGAGGTGATGGGAAGCCCCACTTTTTCTATCATTAACGAATATGGCTACCCTGATAATGACAGTGAAAAAATTATATATCATATAGACCTATACCGCTTAAAGGATGAGCAGGAGATCATCCAGGCAGGTGTGGAAGATTGTGTTTACAGTGGGAATATCTGCTTCATTGAATGGCCAGAAAAAGCACCCCATTTATTGGATAATTCAGCTGTGCACGTCTTTATTGAACTCTCGAATGAACAAGAAAGACTGGTAAAACTGCTATTGCCTTCCGCTAGTTTGGAAGAACTATCGTAATTTGTCAAACCAAATTATAGTTACAGGCCTTTATGTCCCAACAAAAACCATTTGTAAGCACCTCCTTCAGTTATGAAACGTTAGAAGAAACCCTGGATATAAAACCAAAGGGAGCCCGTTTGCATATTGGAATTCCGAAAGAAATCGCTTTCCAGGAGAATCGCATAGCCTTGACACCGGATGCGGTCAGCGTGTTGATCAGTAACGGGCATGAAGTAACCATTGAACACAATGCCGGGGAGGCAGCTCATTTTGCAGATAAGGATTACAGTGAAGCCGGGGCCCGCATATCTTACAACAGGGAAGAGGTGTATAAGGCACCTATACTGGTGAAAAGCGCACCTGTAATAGATGAAGACCTTCCTTTTTTACAGTATAATCAATTGATCATTTCTCCCATTCACTTAAGCGTGCTTAAGGCAGAACTGCTGCAGAAAATGATGGAGAAAAGGATCACAGCTATTTCCTTTGAGAATTTAAAAGATGACAGTGGCAGTTATCCCATTGTAAGAAGCATGAGCGAGATAGCTGGCAGTGCGGCCATGCTGATAGCTGCACAATATCTAAGTTCAGCGAATCATGGGAAAGGGGTGCTGTTGGGAGGTATTTCAGGCATTGCCCCGACGAAGGTGATCATTATTGGGGCAGGGATAGTAGGTGAATTTGCTGCCCGGGCTGCACTAGCGCTTGGTGCTTCCGTGAAGGTATTTGATAACAGTGTTTACCGGTTGAAGCGCCTGCAAAATAATATTGGCCAACGGCTATGGACCTCGGTGATAGAGCCACGGATGCTGGCCAAACAACTGAAGACCTGTGAGGTAGCGGTAGGTGCATTGTCATCTGAAACAGGAAGAACCCCAATTGTGGTAACGGAAGAAATGGTAAGCAGCATGAGAACTGGGAGCGTGGTAATTGATGTCAGCATAGACCGTGGAGGATGCTTTGAAACATCCGAGATTACCAGTCATGAAAATCCTGTGTATTTAAGATATGGCGTAATTCATTATTGTGTTCCCAATATACCATCTGGCTTTGCCCGCACAGCATCCCAGGCTATCAGCAATGTTTTAATGCCGCTGTTGCTCCAGGCAGGAGAAGATGGAGGCTTTGAACATATGGTATGGCACCAGATCCATTTAAGAAGCGGGATCTATATGTTTAAAGGTGCCCTGACCAATTTTTATCTAAGCGAACGCTTCAATTTGAAGTATACTGACCTCAACCTGCTTATAGCCAGCCAGCGTTGAGAATTTCCTTCCATTTCATTTTTATTTACGCTCTGCATTAAGTAGTTGGTCTGCTTTTGGTTACGTTTCCAGATTATTGATTTTGGGAAAATATTTAAACAAATGTTTGAATTAATCAAACGTTTGTTTAACTTTGCGCCTCCAAAAACATTAAATGGAATATAACGAGAAACAAATAGCTATCATGGAAGCAGCTGAGAAGCTCTTTGCGCAGAATGGTTTTTCGGGTACTTCCGTCAGGGATATAGCTGAAGCAGCAGGTGTGAATCTTGCAATGATCTCCTATTATTTTGGCTCGAAAGAGAAGCTCATGGAGGCGATGTTCAGCTATCGTGGTGAATTTATGAGGTTGAAACTGGAGAGTATTCTGCAAAACAGTAATATGACCTCATTGCAAAAAGTGGAAAAGCTGATTGATGAATACATTGACAGGATATTTAAAAAACAATGTTTTCATAAGGTCATGCTTAGGGAGCAGATGGTAGACAGCTCAGGGCCTATTGCGGAGAAGATCTCACAACTGAAGATCACCAACCAATCGCTCTTTAAGCAATTAATCCAGGAAGGACAGAAAAAAGGTGATTTTAAAAAGGGATTGGATGTGCCTTTCCTGATGATGACACTGGTGGGTACTACCAGCCAAATGCTGACAAGCCAGAACTCGTATCGTAATCTTCACAATCTAAAGGATATGTCTGATGAAGAATTTGAAAAACATATCCGGAAGAAGCTCAGTGTGTATTTAAAAAATCTATTCAAAGCAATCTTATCATATGAAGTATAGAAGAATGATGTTGACAGCAGGATGGTGTTTGATCTTTTCGCTTATTACAAATTATGTAATAGCGCAGGAGCAGAGACCTTTAGGATTACAGGAAGCCATTGACCTGAGCCTGAAGAACAGTAAACAACTAAAATCCAGCCAGGCAAAGATTGAAGAAGCAACGGCTGCTTTAAAAGAGGCTGTTGAAAGAAGGTTGCCTGATGCCAGTGTAAGCGGATCTTACCTGAGGCTGAATAGTCCTAATGTTGATCTTAAAACCAAAAAAGACAATACTGGTGGTGGAACAACTACACCAAGTGAAAGTCCTAAGCCCAGCCAGGCTATGTATGGAATGGCCAGTGTGTCATTACCAATTTTTTCAGGGTTCAGGATCAAATATGGTATTGAATCTTCCCGATACCTGGAACAAGCTGCCAGGCTGGATGCTGAGAATGACAAGGAAGAGATCATAATGAATACCATTGATGCCTACAATAATCTTTATAAAGCGCATGCAGCTGTTGAACTGGTAGATTCAAGTTTACAATCAGCCAGGGAAAGAGCCGCACAATTCAGGAACCTTGAAAAGAATGGTTTACTGCCAAGGAATGAATTGCTAAAGGCTGAACTGCAGGTATCAAATACTGAACTTTCTTTACTGGATGCACAGAATAACTGGGAATTGGCCAATATTAATATGGATTTGATGCTGGGCCTTCCAGAGCATACCGAATTGCAACTGGATTCCGCTACTTTCCAGCCACCCAAAGACTTAAAGGGAATTGATGAATATGTTCAGTTGGGATTACAGAATCGTAAAGATCTTTCAGCAGTTTCTTTTCGCAGGAAGGCTGCGGCCACAGCGATTAAAGCTACTGAGGGTGAAAAGTATCCCGGGCTGGCTTTAACTGGTGGCTATGTGGCTTTGAACGTACCAGGGGTGTTAACTGTTACCAATGCAGTGAATATTGGCTTGGGTGTTCAGTATAGTATTTCTTCTTTATGGAAGAACAAGGCAAAGGTGCAACAGGCACAGGCACGCGAGAAGCAGGTAGCTGCTGGAGAAGAACTACTGGCTGATGCTATTCGCCTGCAAGTGAACAGGGCTTACCAGAATTATTTATCTGCACAGAAGAAGATCGATGTATATCAAAACGCCATTAACCAGGCCACCGAGAATTATCGCATTATTAATAATAAGTACCAGAATGCGCTGGCTACCACCACGGAATTATTAGATGCCGATGTGGCACAATTACAGGCAAGGTTAAATTATGCATTTGCTAAATCTGATGCAGTAGTTGCTTATGACAAACTTTTGCAATCAGTAGGTATGTTGAATAATACAGAAAAGAAATAAAGAAACAGAAACTGACAATAAAAGAATTTATGGAAACAAAAGTTACAGAAACTACTCAAACAACACAAAAAGTGAAAGAGCCTAAGAAGTCCAACAAGGTTTTTTTGATTGTTTTGATCCTGCTGGTAGTGGTGGGTGGCTGGTTTGGCATCACCAAATATTCACATGCTCAACACCATGAAGAAACAGATGATGCACACGTAGAGGCCAATATCAGTCCCGTGATACCTCGTGTTTCAGGATACGTGAAGGAAGTGCGTGTTTCTGACAACCAACATGTAAAGAAGGGAGATACTTTAATGATACTGGATGACAGGGATCTAAAGCTAAAAGTTGACCAGGCGGAAGCCGCGCTTCAAACCGCTCAAAGCAATCTAAGTGCTGCCAGGGCATCTACCAATGCTGCTTCTGCAAACATTGCCACTTCAAGAGCATCTGTTTCTACTATCGATGCTCAAATAGAAACAGCAAAGGTGAATGTGTGGCGTGCTTCACAGGACTTTGACCGTTATGCTAACCTGATTAAAGATCATTCTGTAACACAGCAGCAATATGAGCAAGCCCTGGCTGCCAAGCAAACTGCAGAACGTCAATTGCAGGTTTTGCAACAACAAAAGAACCAGGCGGCGCAACAAACCAATGCCGTAGCCTCGCAAAGCGGTGCTACCTCTTCACAGATCGGTGTGGCCAGTTCTATAATCAAGCAACGCCAGGTGGATGTGGAAGACGCCAAGCTTAACTTATCTTATGCAGTGATCACTGCCGCAGCTGATGGCCTGGTATCAAAGATCAACATACAGCCCGGACAATTTGTGCAGGCAGGCCAGTCATTGTTCAGCATCGTGTTAAATAACGATGTGTGGGTGGTGGCTAACTTTAAAGAGACGCAGTTTGATAAGATGAAGATCGGTCAAAAGGTAACCGTGCATATAGATGCTTTTCCAGGTCATGAATTTGATGCAAAGCTTACATCATTTTCCCCTGCTACCGGTTCCAGCTTTGCCATATTGCCTCCAGATAACGCCTCAGGTAATTTTGTGAAAGTGGTGCAGCGGCTGCCAGTTAAAATTGAGTTCACCAATGCCAATGATGCAGATCTGAAACAGTTAAGGGCCGGCATGAATGCCGTAGTTGATGTGCATCTTGATTAATATAATACTTGATAAAAGGACCTCTAATTAATGGTCCTTTGTAAATATTCGGATTTACCCCTGAGGGTTTGGAAATAATATTATGCAACAGCAAGCGTCTTTAGTAGAATATGGAGCCAGGAGAGTGATCATTACCATCACGGCAATTGTATGTGCCTTGTTGGAAATAGTGGATACTACCATTGTGAACGTGGCTCTTAATGATATGAAGGGAAACCTTGGTACCACCATGACTGAGGTAGGATGGGTGATCACGGCATACGCGATAGGGAATGTGATAGTAGTGCCTATGACAAGCTGGTTGTCTCAACAATTTGGCAGGCGAAATTATTTTGCAGCCTCTATCATGCTGTTTACCTTCTGTTCTTTTCTATGTGGAAATGCCACAGGTATATGGGAATTGGTAGCCTTCCGTTTTTTGCAGGGAATTGGTGGCGGTGCGCTCCTGGTTACTTCTCAAACCATCATCACAGAAAGTTATCCTCCTGAAAAAAGAGGTATGGCGCAAGCCATTTATGGGATGGGGGTAATTATAGGTCCGACACTTGGTCCTCCTTTAGGAGGTTATATAGTAGATAATTTTTCCTGGCCCTATATATTTTATATCAACATACCTATTGGTATCATTGCCACGCTGCTTACGCTTCAATTTGTAAAAAGCCCTAAATATGCGGAGAAAAGCACGGCTAAGGATGTTGATTGGTTGGGTATTGCCTTATTGGCAACAGCTGTGGGTTCCTTACAGTATGTGTTGGAAAAAGGACATGATGATGACTGGTTCAGCAGCGGAACGATTATCCTGCTAACTATTACGGCTGTCTTTGGATTATTTTTCTTTATCTGGCGGGAGCTTAGTTTCAGGAAGCCCATAGTTGAGCTCAGGGTTTTAAAAAATGGTAACCTCAGGATTGGAACCATTCTATCATTTATCATGGGCTTCGGCTTATATGGATCAACATTCATTATCCCACTTTATACGCAAGCTACCCTTGGATGGACGGCCCAGCAGGCGGGTATGTTAATGATACCTTCAGCTTTGACCACCGCCTTTATGATGCCTATCATCGGGCAGATGCTGCAAAAGGGAGTCAAGCAGCAATACCTAGTTTCCCTGGGTATGCTCATATTCTTTATCTATAGCTTCTGGGGTTATAAGATCCTAACACCAGATACAGATTCACATGCTTTCTTCTGGATGCTGATCGTACGTGGCATGGGCATGGGAATGTTGTTTATACCCGTGACCACGCTTGCCCTATCCACGCTTAAAGGACAGCAAATCGGTCAGGGGGCGGCCTTTACCGGTATGATGCGACAACTGGGTGGTTCCTTCGGCGTAGCAGCAATTACTACCTACCTGGCGCGCAAAAATGAAGTGCACCGCAACGACCTTGTAAGCCATCTGAATATCAATGATCTTGATGTGCAGCAAAGGATATCTGGCATGCAGCATATGTTCATCTCCAAAGGAATGACGCCAGATGTGGCCCTTCAGTCGGCTTACAAGGCTTTAGAATATAATGTGATGAAGCAGGCTTCGGTGCTTTCTTATATGGATGTTTTCCTGGGACTAGGCCTCATGTTCCTTATCTGTATTCCGTTTGTATTGATGGTAAAAAGCAATAAGGGTAAGAAAGTGGATATATCTGAAGCTATGCACTAATGGGTGTACCTAGATCACAGGCTGCTTCTTAGGAACCTTATAATCTGTTATGGCAACGACCTCCTGGCAGAATCCGTATTCCACCGGATCATTAGAACAAACGACCACTAATCTTTGACGGCAATACTGCTCTATCAATGAATGGTATAATTCAATGCCTTGTGTATCCAGGTTACTGCAAGGTTCGTCAAGAAGTACAATGGGGGTGTTAAAAAAGATGGCTTGTGCAAGCTTTACCCTTTGTTTCATCCCGGAAGAATAATACCTGATTTGTTTATGAGCCGAGGCTTTAAGCCCTATTAGCTCAACAGCAGCATTCTGGGTGATATCTTCTGTAAAAGCTTTGAAATGATTATGGAAATGGAGGAATTCAATCAATGTCATTTCTTCTATTACATCCAGGTAGGGTGCGCAAAAAGATGTGTTGATATAGGTTTCTTCAGCTGGATGAACAGTTTCGCCGGTTATATGTTCAATGGTACCCTCGCTTAATTGAAGCATCCCTCCCAGGCATTGAAGCAGGGTAGATTTACCAGATCCATTATGCCCTGTTATAGCATAGGCTATCCCGGAAGTAAATTCCAGGTTGGCATTTTGAAAGATCCATTCCCTGTTAAATCTTTTGCCTGCATTGGAAAGCTTAATCTTCATCTACGCCATTTTTGGAGTAGCGCTTGATAATTCCAATCTTTGATTCCCTGATAAACTTCATAATATCAGCTTTAGTTTCATTATCAGGAATGTTTTTTTCTATCAGGTCGAGGGCTATGGAAGTGCTATGATTTCCTACAAAAAGCAAATGATAGAGCTGTGAAATGGTATCGATTTTTTCCTGGGCAAATCCCCGCCTTTGTAATCCTACTATGTTTAGACCCATATAGCTCATAGGCTCCCTGGCGGCCTTTACATAGGGTGGTACGTCTTTGCGGATAACGGTATGGCCTGCTACATAGGTATGAGCTCCAATGCGTGTAAATTGGTGAGCACCTGCCAATCCCCCAATGATTGCGTATTCTCCTATTTCGACATGGCCAGCCAGCTGCACAGAATTGGCCAGGATGACATGGTCTCCCACCATACAATCATGGGCTACGTGGGCATACGCCATCAACAGGCAATTACTACCCACCGTGGTCTTCCATTTATCTTTAGTACCCCTGTTCACAGTGACGCATTCTCTTATGGTGGTATTGTCTCCTATTTCCGCGGTTGTTTCTTCCCCCTTGAATTTCAGGTCCTGTGGAATGCCGCCGATTACAGCCCCCGGAAAAATGCGACAATTCTTTCCAATTATACTATGCTGCATGATCACCGCATGAGACATGATATGCGTGCCATCGCCAATTGTCACCTGGTCGTGTATCACCGCAAATGGATCTACTATAACATTGTTGCCCAGTTTTGCATTTGGATGGATAGAGGCAAGGGTAGAAATCATACTCTTACTTTAGGTTTCTTTACTATTTGAGCAACCATTTCTGCTTCTGCTGCGATTTTATCGCCAACAAAAATAGTTCCTTTCATTTCACAAATACCGCGGCGCACAGGGTTCAATAATTCCATTTTTAGAAGTAAGGTATCTCCGGGAACCACTTTTTGCTTGAACTTACAGCTATCTATTTTTAAAAAGTAAGTATCATAATCATTATCCGGGTCGTCAGGAATAGTAAGTATTCCTCCCGTCTGGGCCAATGCTTCCACCTGTAACACTCCAGGCATTACACAGTTGCCGGGGAAATGTCCCTGGAAGTAAGGCTCATTATAAGTAACATTTTTTACTGCTACCACGTACTTTTCATTGAGTTCAATGACCTTATCGATCAACAGAAATGGGTACCGGTGGGGTAATTTCTTTTCTATAGCATGAACATCGTACAGGGGTGGCTTTGATGGATCATACTGGGGAAAGTGCTGGCGGTGTTTGTATTTTTTTATATGCTCTTTGATCTTGCGGGCAAACTCAATGTTGCTGGAGTGGCCCGGGCGGTTGGCAATGATATGGGCCTTAAAAGGAAATCCTACCAAAGCCAGGTCACCGATGACGTCAAGCAATTTGTGCCTTGCAGGTTCATTAGGAAAGCGCAGGTCAAGGTTATTCAATAATCCACCTTCGCTCACCTTTACATTATCTTTTTTAAAAACTTTGGCGATCCTCTTTACATCTTCCTCACTAACCGGCTTATCCACTACCACAATGGCATTATTGATATCTCCCCCTTTGATAAGATTATTATCCAGAAGGTATTCTAGCTCATGGAAAAAGCAAAAGGTGCGACAGGGAGCTATATGATCATCAAACTCAGACATGTTCTTTAATGAAGCATGTTGAGTGCCCAGGACGGGGGAATTAAAATCAATTAATGTGTTGATGCGAAACTCATTATAAGGCAAAGCCACCATTTCCACCTTCTTTTTGTCGTCTGAAAAGCTGATATTATGCTGAAGGCTATAATAGACTTTAGGGGCGTCCTGTTGCTGCACGCCAGCTTGTTTGATGGCTTGCACAAATGGCTGGGCGCTGCCGTCCAGGATAGGAATTTCGCTGCCATTGATCTCTATCAGGGCATTGTCCACCATATTGCCTGCCAGGGCTGCCATCAGGTGCTCAATAGTTCCAACCCTTGCTCCATTGGCTTCAATAATAGTGCTCCTTGTTGTATCCACCACATTGTCAACATCTGCCTTAACAGTAGGGCTATTTGGAAGATCGACTCTTTTAAATACGATACCTGTATTTGGTTCTGAAGGCTTCAGGGTCATTTCTACCATTTGACCGGTATGAATTCCTACCCCACTTATCCTGGCTTCCGAGGCTAGTGTGTGTTGGAAATCTGAATAAATATTGGACGACTGCATTTGGCGAAAGTATGAAACTATCGCTCTATAAACCAAAACCGGCATATTGAAAACAGATGTTAATCACCTGTAAATATGACCAAAGTCTGAAACTGTAACTCGTTGTTTACAATGATTATAAGGTAATTTTGTCTCCTTCATGCATTACCAGATCACATCCGGAAACTTATTGCCAGACTACCTGGGGTTGAAAACAGACCTTGTGTTTGAGTCAGGCCGTCAAATTCCGGGCTCCGTTCATTATTCCATCAAGCGGTATTCCCGGCCTGTAAACTGGTTAGCGGAAGACATTGGTATTTTAAACTATCATTACGAGGCTTCTAAGCCTGAGAATAACCACCTGGAGCTAAAGTTCTGTTTAACCGGCAATATGTATTGCAGAAAAAATGGATCTGAATGCAGCCAGTGTAAAGCCCAGGTAAGTTATTATTGTGAAGAGAAAATGGAAAGTGTGGACCTGGTCAGCTTTGTATTTTCTTCCACACTATTGGAGCAGTTTGTTAAATCCAGGATAGAAACCAACACTTTAAGCGAGGATATCCTTTCATTCAAGCATCAATCTTCATTTAGTAAGGCGTTGTCCCTTTGTGGGCGTACCAGGATGGTATTGGAAGGGCTTTTAAATCATACTTATTCCGACAGTCTTGAGAACATCTATGTAAATGCTCAAACTCAAATGCTATTGTTGTATAGCCTTGACTGCATGGATGAAAAGGAAATAGATGTGATCAATTGTAAATTCCTGGCTAATGAAGCTGACAGGGAAAAAATCCTGAAGGCAAGGGAAGTATTGATCCAGTCAATAGGCGAACCGGTAACTATCAAGGAGTTGAGCCGGAAGGTAGCCATGAATGAGTGCTACCTGAAGAAGGGCTTTAAAGAAATGTTTGGAACCACCATTTTTGATTTCTACCAGAGCCAGCGGATGGAGCATGCTAAATATCTCTTATATGAAAAAGGCTTAACAGTAACTGATGTTTCAGTGCTTTTGGGATACTCCTCCATTTCACATTTTTCAACAGCCTTTAAAAAACATACAGGGTTAAAGCCCTGCGAATTACTCCTGCGCTGATTACCTTCACCTTTTAATACATCAATTGCATACACCTATTTTCACTGTTATTGGCGGCACTGTTTTATTAGCCATGGTTCATGCGTTGATCCCTAATCATTGGCTGCCCCTGGTGGCCGTGGCCAAGGCCGAGAAATGGAAACAAAAAGATATTACCTCCATTACATTTTTAGCAGCCCTTGCCCATGTACTTGGAACTGTTGCATTAGGCCTCGTGCTGGGGACTATTGGAAAGGAATTGCAGGAAGAATATGGTAGCATCATTTACGTGGTTTCTTCCGTTGTGCTGATAGTATTTGGACTGGTGTATTATACCGTGAATCTTCCGCATCACCATCACAGCTCTCAAAAAGACATAGCGCAGTTCAAGCGCAGCAAGAGAAAATGGATCATGATATTCATATTCATGATGTTTCTTTCTCCCTGTCTCGAAGTAGAGAGCCTGTTTCTATCAGCAGGGGCCTATGGAATGAGACTGGTGATCCTCTTATCGGTGATATATGCCATAGTGAGTATTTCGGGCATTCTTTTGTTAGTGAATCTTGGTTATAAAGGCATCAATCTTCTAAGTGCGCAATTCATTGAACATAATGAAAAAAGGATCAGTGGTACTGTACTGATCCTTGTAGGCATACTTTCCTTTTTCCTTCATTAAGGGAATGGCTGGATAGAATAATATTTCTATATATTTGGCCATAACCAAAACCTATGCGAATTAAAATAGCTGCTACCTGCTTATGTTTACTACTATCTTTTTTGCATCTCTCTGCGCAGGACGATCTTGAATCATATATCACACGTTTGAAGCAATCGCAAGCCACAGGAGGAAAGGAAACTGCTTTTATGTCTGCAGGTTCTGATTTCTTATATGGGCAGGGCTATTTCGAGGCAAAGAATTACGATATGGCTGCTATGTACTTTAAACAGGTGGTCAATAAAGAGCCTGAGAATCCATATTTTAATTACCAGTTGGCTATTGCCCTTATCAGGCAAAATGACAAGTATAAAACACAGGAAGGCCAGAAATACCTGGAGAAGGCATTTACACTTAACCCAGGTTTAAAAAATACCTATGCTAAGGAACCATCTTCCACAAGAAATAGTGATAATCCTGGCATTAATAATACTTCCAATTCAAAATCAATAAAGCCGGTTGAAAAAACCAATGCTGCTAATACAATGGGATTGACAGCATATATTGAAGATTTGAAATACTCTAGGTCCACAGGAGGAGCGAAAACTTCCATGAACGCTCCGGGGCTTGATGTATTGTATGGTTATGAATACTATGAAAATGGGGAATATGCCTCGGCTGCTACGCGTTTCACTTATGCTGTTTCTAAAGACCCGACCGATGTGTACGCAAATTATTTACTCGGGGTTTCAATTGCAGCTCAAGGCAAACAAAAAGAGGCTGCTCCTTACCTGGATAAAGCCTTTAAAGGTGATGCCCAATTAAAGGCTCTTTATAATAAAGAGGTAAAGTTGGCGCAGGAGACATTTCAAAAAAAGCAGGCTGCTAAGGTGGTCAAAACCTCACCGGCATCAAAACCTGTCTATGGTGGTGCGTTGATCTTTGGCAATTATAATTGTACAGAAACCAGGTGGAATGGTCCTAATACAAGTCCTGCTTATAGCTTTCCACCAAAAGGTTATTTTGCATTAAAGCCTGATGGTACTTATCGCTGGTTGGATAATGGTGAAACGGGTAGGTATAGTTATGATGCCAAAACAGGCACCATAAAATGGTTATCTGGCTACTTTGCCAGTATTGCAAAAAAGCCCTCTATGTTCCAGGTAGGCACTACAGTTTCGCAGATCACAGTAAATTTCTCTGATACTTACAGGTGGGAGTGTGGCTGTAATAAAAAATAAGCAATATGAATAAAGCCGGTAATTGACCGGCTTTATTCTAGGTAATTATAAACCTGCACTTAAGCATTCTTGTAGTGTATCGATAGTTTTATCCAGGTCTTCATAATTCAAAGCATTGGAAAGGAACCAGGATTCAAAAGCAGATGGGGGCAGGTAGATACCCCGGTTCAGCATCAAATGGAACAGCTTATTGAACCTGCTGTTGGTAGCAGCCAATGCCGTGGCAAAATCAATAACCGGTTTATCGCTGAAATGAATGGATATCATGCTTCCCAGGTGATTGACGACATAGGGGTACCCTGAGGTGTTCAAAACCTTTTCAAGGCCTTCTTTTAAATATTGGCCTTTCTCTTCCAGTTCTTTATAGATAGAGGGATTGTTGTTCAAATGCGTTAAGAGAGTATATCCTGCTATCATAGCCAATGGATTCCCGCTTAAGGTGCCAGCCTGGTACACATTGCCAAGTGGGGCAATATGATTCATAATTTCCTGTTTTCCTCCAAAGGCACCTACGGGCATTCCTGCACCTATCACTTTACCATAGGTAACCAGGTCAGCATCTATACCCAGTCTTTCTTGTGCTCCGCCTCTGGCAAGCCTGAAACCTGTCATCACTTCATCAAAAATGAAAACGATACCATCCTGTGTGCAGAGAGCACGCAGACCTTCCAGGAAACCTGGTTGTGGCAAAATGCATCCCATATTACCTGCCACCGGCTCTACAATGATGGCAGCTATTTCTCCCTTATGTTGATGCACCTGTTGTTTTACAGCTTCCAGATCATTATAGGGAGCAGTGAGGGTATCATTGGCCACACCTGCGGTAACACCTGGAACAGTTTGAATGTTGAACGTGGCCACACCGCTACCTGCTTTCACTAAAAAGCTATCCGCATGACCATGATAACAGCCTTCGAACTTCAATATTTTGTTTCTTCCTGTAAATCCTCTTGCCAGCCTGATGGCGCTCATGCACGCTTCAGTTCCACTGCTTACCATGCGAATGAGGTCAACATTGGGTACCATGCTTTTGATCAACTCAGCCATCTCTATTTCGAGCTCTGTAGGTGCACCAAAGGAAGTAGAATCAGCAGCTTTTTTTTGAATGGCTTCCACTACAGGTTCAAAAGCATGACCAAGGATCATAGGCCCCCAGCTATTGATGTAATCAATATATTGGTTGCCATCGGCATCATACAAATAAGCGCCTTTAGCCCTTTTCAAAAAAATAGGGGTGCCGCCAACGCTTTTAAATGCTCTCACTGGAGAATTGACACCTCCCGGGATACTGGCCTGTGCTCTGTTGAATAATTCTGTGCTTCTATTAATATTCATATTCACTTATTGAATTTGGCAATAAAACCAGCAGCAAAACTAACCCAATAACCTGGCTGCGTCTTTTGCAAAATAGGTGGCAATCAAATCAGCACCTGCTCTCTTTATAGAAGTTAATGTTTCTATAATTGCTTTTTCTTCATTCAGCCAGCCCATTTTGGCTGCTGCCTTGATCATAGCATATTCACCACTGATATTGTAAACACTCACGGGTACATCCACTGCGTTCTTCACTTCTCGAACTATGTCCAGGTAAGGTAAACCGGGTTTTACCATAACAATATCAGCTCCTTCTTCCACATCCATTTGTGCTTCCTTTACGGCTTCTATGCGGTTGGCAAAATCCATCTGGTAAGTTTTCTTGTCTCCAAAACCCGGTGCACTATCAAGAGCATCCCTGAATGGACCATAAAAACAGGAAGCGTATTTGGCACTGTAGGCCATGATCCCTGTTTTAGTAAAGCCCGCTTTTTCCAATCCCTCCCGAATTGCAAAGATCCTTCCGTCCATCATATCACTCGGTGCTACCATATCCACGCCTGCTTCTGCATGGCTGATGCTCATTTTTACCAGGGCCTCCACTGTCGGATCATTAACGATCTCTCCATTCTCCACTATTCCATCATGACCGTAAGATGAATAGGGATCAAGCGCCACATCAGTCATTACATACATTTCTGGCACTGCATTCTTGATCTCCCTGATGCTGCGTTGCATCAGGCCATCTTTATTCCAGGCTTCCTTGCCGGTATTATCTTTCAATTCATCCTTGCACTTGATAAATAATAAAACACTTTTGATACCCATGCTCCAGAGTTCCTTTACTTCTTTCACGGTCAGGTCAAGGCTTCTCCTGTAATAATTGGGCATGGAAGCGATCTCCGTCTCCACCTGCTCTCCTTCATCAATAAACAGGGGAACAATAAAATCATTGGGTGTAAGGATGGTCTCAGCAACCATACTCCGTATGGCCGGTGTTGCTCTTAATATCCTGTTTCTTCTTTGCTGGTACATTATTAATGTATTTATAGTTGTTCAATTAATTCATTCGTGGTCTTTACTTCGGCATAGAAGTAATTCAACGCAGCCATAAAAGCATGATGCACATCAATAGCCTTTACCTGTTGGTCTTGAATAGTGAGGTCCTTAGTGGCACAGGCATCGGCCGCAATTTTTATATCAAAGCCCAAATCCTTTGCAGCCCGGGCAGTGGCATCTACGCACATATGAGACATCATGCCAGCTATTATTAGTTGCCCAATCTCCAATTCCTGCAAATAGGAAAGCAGTTCGGTTTCTCTAAAGCTGTTTGGAAAATGCTTGGTGATAACTTTTTCATTTTCCAATGGGAACACATTTGAATGGATGGCTGCGCCCTTTGTGCCTGGAACAAAAAATGAGGAGCCAGGCCTTACAGATAAATGTTGTATGTGAATAACAGGTAAAGCTTTTTGACGGAATACTTCTAATAACTGTTTGGCCTGTTTACTGGCTTCTTCGCTATTTACCAATTCATTGGCCCCACCGTGGAAGTAATCATTTTGGATATCAATGATAAGTAATGCTGTTTTCATTTTTGTAAGTTATTTGATCCATTCCCTTGGATGCAGGCAGGCATCCAGCAGGTCTGATTCCGGTGTTCCTTCCTTGGGTTGATAGTTGTATTCGAAACGAACAGTTGGCGGCAGGCTCATTAAAATGCTTTCAATTCTTCCATTGGTCTTTAATCCGAAGATGGTGCCCCTGTCGTGGACTAAATTGAACTCAACATACCTGCCACGGCGTATTTCCTGCCAGTGTTTATTTTCTGCGGTATATGGTAAATGTTTTCTTTTCTCTACAATAGAAACATAGGCGGGTATAAAAGCCTGCCCACAATCCTTTCCAAAATTCATCCAGAAGTTCACATCATGGTTATCCGTAGGACGCTGATGGTCATAAAAAATACCACCTATTCCCCTGCGCTCATTTCCCCTGTGTGTATTCACAAAATAGTTGTCACATTTTTCCTTGAATTGAGGGTAAAAGCTTTCATCATAATGGTCGCAAACCTCTTTATATACCTGGTGAAAATGCCTGGCATCTTCCTCGAACAAATAATAGGGCGTCAGGTCTGTGCCGCCACCAAACCAACGGTCTATCACTTCATCCTTTTCATTATACAATTCAAACATCCGGTAATTGCAATGCACTGTAGGTACAAAAGGATTGTGGGGATGAATTACCAGTGATAAGCCACAGGCAAACCATTTGTCTCCGGCTATCTTGAGTTGAGAGCGCATGGTATCAGTAACATCACCATATACTATTGATGTATTGACTCCACCTTTCTCAATTACCTTTCCATTTGCCATTACACGCGTTTTGCCGCCACCTCCTTCAGGTCTTTTCCACCTGTCTTCATGGAAATATGACAGGCCGTCTGCCTGTTCCAGTGCCTGGCAAATGGCATCTTGCATGTCATCTATGTAGGCTATCCACTGTTCTTTTATATTCATTAGCTTATAAAAACAAAAAGAGCCACTGGCTCTTATTTTAATTACTGGTTCTGTATTCTTTTACTGCTTCCACAAAGGCCTTTGCATGATCCACCGGTACGTTGGGTGTTATGCCATGTCCCAGGTTGGCAATGTATTGCTGTGCACCAAAATCATCGATCATCTCTTTTACCCATTGCCTGATCTGCGGGATGGGAGCCAGCAACTTAGCGGGGTCAAAATTACCCTGGAGCGTAATGTTTTGATTAGTAAACTTTCTTGCCATTTGTGGGGTAATGGTCCAATCAATGCCTATCCCGGAAGCACTGCTTTTACTAAGATCCTCCAATGCATACCAGGTACCTTTAGGAAACAGGATCACAGGAGCGTCATTTTTCAAAGCGTCAGCTATCTGTAATAAATAAGGTTGGGCAAATACTTTAAAATCTGCAGGTGATAAAGAGCCTGCCCAGCTATCAAATACCTGCACGGTATCAGCACCTGCCAACACCTGAGCTTTCAGGTAATCTATGGTAATAGTCGTGATTTTCTGCAATAATGCATGTGCGAGTTTAGGCTCTGTATAAGCAAATTGCTTGGCCTTATCCCAGGTCTTACTTCCCTTGCCCTCGATCATATAGCACAGCAGGGTCCAGGGCGCTCCTGCAAAACCGATCAATGGTACCCTGCCATTCAATTCCTTTTTTGTCAGGGCCAGGGCATCAAGTACATATTTTAAATGATCCGCAGCATTGGCTGTATTCAATGCATCAATATCCTGCTGGGTTTTTATTGTCTTTGGTAAAGAGGGTCCTTTCCCTTCTTCCATCAGCACTTCCAAACCCATGGCCTGGGGAATCACCAATATGTCTGAGAAGATAATTGCTGCATCTACCCCCACCTGGTCCACAGGTTGCAGTGTAATGGCTGTAGCCAGTTCAGGCGTTTGCACGCGGGTAAAGAAATCATACTTGTTTCTCAATTTGATATAGTCTGGTAAGTACCTTCCTGCCTGGCGCATCATCCACACAGGCGGACGTTCCACTTTTTCCTTCCTTAATGCTCTTAATAAAAGATCGTTCTGTAATTGATTCATTCCTTGTTATTTAACCGGCGCTTGTGATTAAATGTTTATATGCTAATAATGATTTCAACATGCCCTCTTGCGAAGGAGTATCGCTGATGATGATGGTGTTGCCGGAATACTTCAATATACTATCAGCTGTTGTTTCACCAATGGCGAAACAAACAATATTCTTATTTAGTTGGTTGAGCGTGAAAAAACTTTCCACTGCACTGGGACTGAAAAACATAATGGCATCCATATCCTCCTTAACAATGAAAGGAGTGGATACAGTTTCATACACAACTATCTCTTGTACCACCACTCCGTTTTGTCTTAATAGATCAGGCAATTCATCTCTTCTTTTATTGCCACAGAAAAATACCACTTCATGGATATCCTTTTTCAGGATCTCTTTTGCCAGTGCCATACCTGAGGAAGCCATACCTGGAACTTCCGTCATAGAGAAAGCTTCTGTCACTGCATCCCTGGTGCGGCCCGAAAGGCAAAATACTTTGAGGCCCTTAATTGAACTGAGTGCCTGGCTGCCAAGGCATTCTTCAAGACTGCTAACTGCATTGCTACTGGTAAAAACAACAGGTACTGTGGTATTGTTATGTAACCAATTTAATAATTGCTTTTTCTTTTCTGCTGTCAATATGGGTTGCGTAGCAATGGCGGATTTTTCTGTGATCTCTATTCCATTTTCCCTGGCTTCCTCTATGATCTCGGGCAATAACTTTTTGGTGCTTACAACCTTAATCATTTCCGTTGGTAGTTAAGCCGGTTTTTCTGATACTGTTAATAATGGCCTGTCCTCCTTCAGCCAGTATATCTGATGCAGCTGTGTTCCCTGCATCATCCCATTGACTTTTGGTAAAGCTTTTCTCTATCACAGCTTTGTGTTTACCGTCAGGACTGACCACGTTGCCCTTAAAAAGTATCGCTCCATTATTCATTTCGGCAAGGGCTGAAATAGGAGTGGAGCAGCCGCCCATCAGGGCACTTAAAAAGTCCCGCTCTATCCTCGTGCATACTGCCGTAGCCTCATCATTCAATGGAAGGCAGCTCTCCAGCGTTGCTTCATCACCTTCACGGCAGGCGATCATGATGGCGCCTTGTGCAGGAGCTGGCAACATCCAGTCCAGGTCAATGGCATATTCAGGACGAAGATGAATGCGTTCTAATCCTGCAGCAGCAAAAATGGCCCCTTTCCAACTATGTTCCTTTACCTTTCTTAATCGCGTATTCACATTGCCACGTAAATTTTCTATGGTGTGGGAAGGATACCGGTGTAGCCATTGGGCAATGCGGCGTACAGAACCTGTGGCAATGGTAAAACCTGTAAAGCCTTGTCCATCTATCTCAGACCATAGGCCATGATTATATCCAAGTGCTTCAGGTGTTGATGGTTCTTTATAAACAAAGATGTCCTTGTAATTGGCACGCTTTAACACAGCAGCTTGTTGCAGGCCCCGTGCCATTTGTGTAGGCACATCCTTCATGGAATGAACGGCTATATCAATACGGTTGTTGAGCAGCGCAGCATCCAGGACTTTGGTAAATACACCCTGAACCCCTAATGCATATAGTGGAGTAATGGTATCAATATCACCTTCACTTTTCATATACACCAGTTCAGAGGCAACACCTTGTTCTTTCAACAGGTTTTGAACCAGGGTAGCTTGCCACACAGCCAGCTCACTGTCTCTAGTACCAATTCTTAAAACTCTGGACATTAATTCTTTGGACTTATAAAATCATGCAGGGCTGCAATGTATTGGCAACCACGCTGGTTTTGAATTTTTATCTTCCCCGCAGTTTCATTCAACACACGTTGAATGTGTATATCAATGGTTTTGGAACAGGTGGTCGTAGACTTCGTATAGTATGGATGGCTATACAATTCTTTCAATTTTACCTTTAATGCTTTCAGCATAGGCACATGTTTGCGCATCTCGCACCACTCTTCAAATTCCTGTATCAGTTCACTTATAATAGCCCTTGCTTTGGGCACTTCTGCCAGGCGCATCTTCAATGTCTCGTCTTTCATTTTAGAAAGTTCATCCACATTCACCAGGTCCACATTCTCTAATTCCTGCGCTGATTCCTCTACATTATAAGGAATCGAAAGATCTATAATTAGTTTATCACCTGAGTGCTCAACATGTTCCTTCATGATGACGGGCTCGGGAGAATTGGTAGCTACCAGGATAATGTCAGCTTTTTGAACTTCCAGGGCCAGGTTATCTAATGAGGCAGCCTGCAGTCCCAATTCAGTGGCCAGTTCCTGTGCTTTCTCCGGTGAGCGGTTGATCAGGGTAATATTAGTAGTTCCCAGGTAATCTACCAGGTTTTTACAGGTATTACGGCCAATCTTACCCACTCCCAATAATAAAATATGCTTATTGGAAGGATCTGCTATCTTGTTCTTGATATATTGTACAGCAGCAAAGGAAACTGAAACCGTTCCACCGCTTAATTCGGTATTGTTCTTTATTAATTTAGACGACTGCAGCACACTGTTTACCAGTCTTTCTGTAAAAGCGCCTACAAATTTCTGCTCCTTGGCAAACTTTACTGCTGTTTTTAACTGGCCTACTATCTCGTAATCTCCTAAGATTTGCGAATCCAGGCCGGCTCCTACATTAAATACATGCTCTATGGCCTCAATACCATTTTTGATATAGGCGGAGTTATGAAAGGTCTCCATATCACCCACTGTTTCCGAACATAAGAGGTCCACCAACTGGTAACTACAGTAGGCAAATCCATAGATTTCGGTGCGGTTACAGGTGGAAAGGATAAAGATCTCGTTTAGACCTTGCTCTTTGGCCTTCTCTAAAATGGATTGGTATTGATCGGAATTAATGGCAAATTGTCCGCGTACGGATGCATCAGATTTTTTGTAATTGATGCCTGCTACGTAAAAGTTTTGTATGTTCTTGAAGTAAGGAGTGTCCATTTTTCAATTAGATCCCGATCCACTGCAAAAGTAGTTTTGATGAAGGCACGCTCCTAAAAACAATGTCATCTGTCTGTCATTTGACCTGTTGATTTTCATCAGGTTGCAAATTCACGAGTATCAATTGATAAAAATCATGAACCAGTTGTACCTACATTTGTTGCCTTGATATGAAAAGAGCGATCATTCTCATGAACCTTGGTTCACCCGATTCTACCGAAGTAAAGGATGTGAAAAGATACCTTGATGAATTCTTAATGGATGACAGGGTCATTGACAAGCCCTGGCTCCTGCGGGCCCTCCTGGTAAAAGGGATCATTGTTCCTTTCCGTGCGCCTAATTCTGCCAAGGCTTATAAATCTATCTGGACCGATAAAGGATCTCCATTGATCGTCATCAGCAAGGACCAGGAGCTGGCATTGCAAAAGGAAATAGAAGAACCCGTTACTATTGCCATGCGCTATGGCAATCCTTCTCCTGTGATGGCTTATGATCTATTGCTGCAGGAAAATCCTGACCTGGAAGAAATACTGGTAGTGCCAATGTATCCGCATTATGCCATGAGCAGTTATGAAACAGCTGTGGAGTATGCAAAGGAACAACATAAAAAGAAGCCTTATCCTTTCAGGCTTACCTTCATTAAGCCCTTTTATAATGAAGAGAACTACGTGGAAGCACTTAGTGAAAGTCTTCGTCCACATCTTGATAAAGAGTACGACCAGGTGCTGTTTTCTTATCATGGCATTCCAGAAAGGCATATTTTAAAATGCGACCCTACAGGACAGCATTGCCTGAAGGTGGCTAATTGTTGCGAAGTGCCTTCTCCTGCTCATGATTTCTGTTACCGTCATCAATGCTGGGTCACCACTAACCTGGTAGCTGATAAATTAGGCATACCCCAAGAAAAGAGAGGCTTTTCATTCCAGTCGCGGCTGGGCAGGGATCCCTGGTTACAGCCATATACTGCAGTGCGTCTCCAGGAATTGCCAAAAGAGGGAGTGAAGAAGGTAATAGTTGTTTGCCCTGCCTTCGTAAGTGATTGTTTGGAAACACTGGAGGAAATGGGCGAGGAGGGAAGAGAGATCTTTTTGCATGCGGGAGGTGAATCCTTCGAGCTGGTTCCCTGCCTGAATGTTCATCCGCTTTGGATCAATGCCATGGCAAAATGGATCAGTGCTTACAGGCAGGGAAGTATGGATATGATCCTTGATGACTCAAAACAATCCACTAAGGCTTAACCTTTTTCAATAGTAAAGTTCATTCATTATTCATGTACGCATATCTCAAGGCACTGCACATTATATTTATAGTTACCTGGTTTGCAGGCATGTTCTATATTGTCCGGCTCTTCATTTATAACACAGAGGCAGAAGAAAAAAAGGAACCTGAAAGATCCATTCTGCATAGGCAGTTCTCTATCATGATCAAACGTCTTTGGCTGGGCATCACATGGCCTTCGGCTATACTAACGCTAATCCTGGGCCCCGTGGTGATGTGGAAAGGGTATTGGTACAAGACCATCTGGGATGATGCAGGTAAATGGTTGCTGATCAAATTGATTTTCGTCCTTTTGTTATATATGTATCACTTCTCTTTACATAGTTTATACAAACAGCAGTCAAAAGGGATCTTTAAATATTCTTCTCAAAAACTACGGGTCTGGAATGAAGTAGCTACTATCTTTCTCGTGCCTATAGTCATGCTGGCATCAGTAAAGGAAAGCATTAGTTGGGTCTGGGGTGTAGTAGGGCTGCTGGCGTTTGTAATTGTATTAATGAGTGCCATAAAGATCTATAAAGCAGTAAGAAAGTAATAAGATTAGATAGGTCGAATTTGTCAAACCTGCAAAATATTTCCGAATTATATGCCGGATGATTCTTTTTCAAGCTGCCCGCTCACCATATTTGGATTGCAAACAACAAACACATCTTCCGGGATATCTTTAGTGACCACACTGAATAGAGCCAAATTTACTCTATCGGTAATGTGCCATTCATGACTGTTTTATGAAATGACCACATACATTAAAGTTTGATTAGAGAATCATTTTATTACTGTGGATGGAACAACTATTGTGACATGAAGTAGAAGTATGAAGGAGATGGCGGAAATCATCACTAAATACCTCAGCAGTGTCGTTGAGGTTATTGCTGCAATTGTTATTGGAATTGCCTTGCTTAAATTTTTATACAAGTATGTAAAACATCTCTTCAATACCAATGATGGCATCACCAACCAGTCCATAAGAATTGATTTTGGAAGTTCGCTTACGGTGGCTTTAGAACTTTTATTAGCAGCCGACATACTGGCTACAGCCATTGCTCCTACCTGGGATGATATAGGAAAGTTAGCAGCCATAGCTATACTCCGAACCGCCCTGAATTACTTCCTCGAAAGAGAATTAAAGAATAAAGAAGGCACCCTGCGTAGCAATCCTGCCCTTATTAATAAAGACAAATAAATATTTGTATGGAAGAAAAAGCCAGCGAGCCAAGCTACTCTAAAAAAGTATGGATAAAGGGAGGTATTTACGCTTTAATAATAGTGGCTCTTTTGCTGTTCAAGGCAACCTTTGGCGTTTTCCTGCTCATATTGGCTGGAGCCCTGATAGCAGTATTTTTCAGAGGATTAAGCAGTTTGATATGCCGCAAAACCAGATGGAAGCAGGGTGCCTGTTTGACCATTTCAATCCTAGGTACGCTATTGCTTGCTGTTGGTTTAATTTGGTTGCTTGGTTCAAAAGTGCAGGACCAGGTGGCACAGCTAACCGAAACTTTGCCAGAGACCATCGAAAATGCAAAAGCACAACTCAATCAAAGCCCACTAGGTAAAAAGATAGTAGAAAAAGCATCATCACCCGGCTCAATTAAAAAGGCACAGGGCCTGGTAAGTACTTTGTTCAGAAGTACTTTTGGAGTATTTGGCGATTTGTATGTGGTACTGTTCCTGGGTATATTCTTTACCGTATCACCGGGTGTATATATAAAAGGAATAGTTCAATTGGTACCTGCCAGAGGACAAAAGAAATGCAGTGATCTTTTAAATAAGCTGGGTGATAATCTAAAGAAATGGCTCAAAGGGAAAATATTCTCCATGACCGTCGTGTTTGTGTTAACTGCCATTGGCCTGGTCATATTGGGTGTACCTATGTGGTTGGCAC
>JAEZLJ010000057.1 GCA_023415275.1 Bacteroidota bacterium | reverse complement strand
CTTTATAATTGGATACATATACCTTGTAAAAAGTGGCGTAATTATCATCTTTTACACGGAACACTGCCGATCCAAATAAATAATCATTCTCCACCAGTTCCACAAAGCCAATTGCATGGATCTTCTTTCCGCGGCGGATCACTTCATCGCTTCCATGCGTATATACATATTTTAATAAATGTGGTAAAGCCAAAGTAATTTCTGATTTAGGATTTCAAATCAAAACGTAGGGGAAAGATGTTGGTCGAAAGCACTGTACAAAACGCTTACATCCTGCCCTATACGGCCATTTCCTTCAGAAAAGGCCAATTGGCAAAAGTAACGGAATCCTTAGCAGATTACCTGAAAGATTTGAATATTTATCCGTTAAAATTTATGTCTTAATGCAAGAGGCACGAGCTCTTTGCTTGCCGGTTTTGTGCCAACACGGATGCCTGGTTCTTACAGCCAATTGTAATATATGCGGACCTTATTTCTGAATTACCAGCTTGCCATTTACATATTCAGGCAGCACATTAGCCAGGTCGGGGGTAAGACAATGGCGGATATCTCTTTCCAATCCAAAATTGGTTAACCTATGGTAATGTGAAGCATCATTGGCCTTCATAAATTCATACAGGTCAGATTTAGCCAAATGATACAGGTTCTCTGCCATGTGCGAGGCATCGCAGTTAATGCTGAAATGCTCTTTTACCTGCGACACTACGGCGCCTGCAAATAAACTGTCTTCCATATTTACCCTGTCCTTCCAGGCCGCACATCCCAATATCACGTTTTTATTGAGTTGCTTCAAGTGATCACAGACAGCTGATAAATTCAGGAAGGAGCCGGTAATGATCTCTGTAGCCCCTTTTGCCAGCGCCATGTGCAATAATTTGGTGCCGTTTGTTGTGGTCAGCACCAATGTCTTTCCGGAGATGAACTCTTTTGGATATTCAAAGGAAGAGTTGCCGTATTGAAGGCCGGGTGCTATTTGCCCGTCTCTTTCGCCTGCGGTGATGCAGGCCAGTTCTTTGCCTAATTGGATGCAACGCTCTACACTGTCCACCGGTATGATCTCTTTGGCGCCATTGTACAAAGCAGTGGCTATAGTTGATGTAGCCCTTAGTACATCGATAACCACTACTACGGTATTGCTTACATCATACAAATGCAATAAGGCAGGGGAGAGGACAGTATATAAAGATGGTTTCTTCATTTTTCCAAGAATTGTTTCCATTGGTTACTTTCTGCCAGCTTTTTGATCATGTGATTTCTTTCTGTCAGTAACCTGGTCATGTATTTATCTAAATAAAACTGGCTGAATAATTGGCCAAGCCAGCCCTTTTTTGTTTTGTACCGGAACTGGTCTATCATTATCGTGCCATTCTCTGCAGGCATAAAATAATGTTCATGCTTCATGAACTTGAAATCACCTTCCAGCTGTTCGTCAGCAAAATAATCAGGCTGCTTGAGTTCAGTGATCTTTACCCGCAATACCCGCTCACGAAACAGGTGCCTGGCTTTCCAGGTCACTTCATCATTCAATGCCATCAAGCCCGACATGGTTCCTTTTACGATCTGCTCCTGGTAACCTGTCATGGAATACTTATGCACATCCACACTCCGGGACAGGTCAAACACTCTTTGTTGGGGGGCTGCGATGAAAGTTGTTAGATGGATAAAGGACATTACAATTTTGTTCAGATTGAGAATAGCAGGCATATGCGCCTATGCCTTTTACTGTTAACTGAAAGGCACCTTTACTACCTTAGCCAGCAAGAGCTTATCCCTGACCTTAATAAAGATGGTAGTGTCAATGGTGGCAAACATATTGCGCACATATCCCATGCCTATGGCTTTGCCCAGGCTTGGGGACTGTGTGCCCGAGGTGACATAACCTATCTGCATACCGCTTTGATCCTTGATCTCATATCCATGACGGGGAATGCCTTTATCAATCATTTCAAAACCTACCAGCCTCCTTTCTATACCTTCTTGCTTTTGCTGCTCCAGGAATGCCTTGCCTGTAAAATCCTTCGAAAATTTAGTGATCCATCCCAGCCCCGCTTCCAACGGTGAAGTAGTATCATCAATATCATTTCCATACAGGCAATACCCCATTTCCAGGCGCAGCGTATCACGGGCTGCCAGTCCTATTGGCTTCAATCCCTGTGGACCACCCGTTTCAAAAATGGCATTCCAGATCTTGTCCGCATTGTCATCCTTATTCTCAAAATATATCTCCACACCACCCGCTCCAGTATAACCTGTAGCACTTATAAGCACATTATCCACGCCTGCAAAACGACCCTTTACAAATGTGTAGTACTTAAGGTTCATGATGTCCATATCGGTCAATGGCTGCAGGATCTTCGTGGCATTAGGTCCCTGCACAGCCAGCAAGCAGGTGTCATCAGAGATGTTATGCATCTCCACTTTTTTTGAATTATGCTTTTGAAACCAGTTCCAGTCTTTTTCAATATTGCTGGCATTCACCACGATCATATATACCTTGTTCTCTTCTATGCAATAGATCAACAGATCATCAACAATGCCACCTTCTTCATTAGGCAGGCAGCTATATTGCGCTTTGCCGGAAGTTAACTTGGAAGCATCATTACTGGTCACGCGCTGTATCAGGTCCAAAGCATTTTCTCCTTTCAGCATAAACTCACCCATATGGCTTACATCAAATACACCTGCATTCTTACGCACAGTCTGGTGTTCTTCATTAATGCTGGTATAGCTGATAGGCATATTATAGCCTGCAAAGGGAGCCATTTTAGCGCCCAGGGCGATGTGTTTGTCTGTGAAGGGAGTATTCTTCATGCTTAGTTTTTTGGATTGCAAAAATAAGCCCGAACCTCTATTTACCTGTATTTAATCAATAAGTTACCTGTGTAATTACTGTTAATGAAATAAAACAACCCCCTACCAACACTGTTAGCTTCATATAAGAATCTACACGAGTGGCCATAAAAAAAAGGCCCCCAAAGAATTGGGAGCCGTAAGGTATCCGCGTTATGCGGATAACTTCAACCGAGTTGCACTCAAATCACCAATGGCACAAAAGGCATGGTAACAAGGGTGAAGGTTTCTTTATCTTCTTTAGTTTTTGCTTTAGTAGTGTTTTGTTCTGTATCGCTATTCTGCATTTCTTCCAGGCGCTGCCTGTCCTTTTCATTTTGCTGTTCCCGCTCCTCTATTTTCTTTTTCAGGCTATCGGCGTTGTTTTTTGATCCTTTTGATTCTTTTTGTTGCTGCAACAATTCATCGGGCTTCATCAATTTGCCCTCACTCGTCATTACATAATCCTGGTTCACTTCCCAATTCAGGTATTCATCATTGTCCCAGTCGATCCTGTAGCGTGGACCACCCCAGTTGCGATACTGTACCGATCTTCTTACTACCCATGCACTATATGCATTCTCCAGCGACTCATCAAAGCGCACCTTCTTACCCACAGGCACCTGTATCTCCACTATCACTCCCTGGCCACGAAACTTGCTGGCACTGTTAATAGTCAATCCACTGCCAAGATTTAATGTACTATCCACCACATCTATATTGAACATAGTTTGAGCAGCCCTGTTCTGCACATCGGCTAGATTTCTTCCGGCGCTGTATTTATAATACTTCACATGGAAAAATGAATCTTCACTCTTGTCCATACGGATCTTTACATTGTTATACTTCATGGTGTTTTCAGAAATATCCCATCCAGCATTATCATTCTGAATCCACCATACATTACCACTGTAGCGTATTTCGGGCTCGTTCACTTTCAGTGTTAATTTATTCATGGCTGTTGTTACCGGAACTTCTATCGGATTGGTCCTGTCATATACCCTCAGGTCTTTGGCAATGCTGGCTGCAAAACATACGGCACATATCCAGCCTATCGTCCACAAGCCACCAAATATCCATCCCAGGTACCTGTTGCGCGACCTTACTCTTACCACCCTGCGTACCAGCCATGTCATAAAGCCTACAATGGGAACGCCAATGAAGAACAACAGGGTTCCCCACGCCAGGGCTTTCTGAATGTTGGAGGTCCAGAGAAAATTATTGATAGGCCAGAAAGCTACGCCACCAAATATGATGACCATCAATCCTACAAACAATCCCAGGGTGATGCATCCGGCAATAAATATGAAGAAGGCTTTGAACAACACACCTATGATGTGCCCAGCTCCACGTGCCACAGGCCTGGCCGTATCAGCTACTTCACCAGCGAATGTGCGTCCCCTGGTATTGGCGAACTCAGTGGCTCTTGCGCTAAGCTGTTGAGCTGAGGTCTTTACTTCTTCGCCCCAGCTTTCCATACGGCTTTTAAAATCGCTCATGCCTTCCTTTACATTCTGGCGTATCCTGTTCACATCTACCTTTTCTCCTCTCATTTCCATTTTTTCAAACGGGCTGTTGGCTTCAGGCAATACGATCCAGAGTATAATATAGGCCAGGCAGAATGTGCCGGTAAAGGAGCCTATGAACAGGTTAGGAAATATATCGCGGTGGTGATAAAAGAATATGGAATTGATTACACCAAAGACAATGTTCAGCAACAATGGGGCTGCAAAGATCATCCTGATAGCCCAGGTTGGCTTATCAAAATAAGCGGCCAAACCACCAGCCACACCAGAGATCACTTTATCATCGGGGTTGCGAAATAAACGCTTACCTACATAAGCATCCAGGTCGCGCACAGGCAGGATGATCCACAATAAAATATATATAAGGATACCAAAGCCAAAGCCTCCGAATGTGATGATGGCGAACAATAAACGAACCACTGCCGGATCCACATTCATATAGTTGGCTATACCTGAACAAACGCCACCTAATAATTTATCACTGGCATCGCGGTACAATCGGCTTTTAGGTCTTTTCACATGTTCCTGTGCATAGCTGGCGCCAGACGTGGATTGTGACGCACCTGTAGCACCCGTGGCACCGGTAGCGGCATCTACCTCTTCAAAATCCTCAATGCGGCCCATAGAGGTAATGATCTCCTGTATATCACTATCTGTGATAGCTGAAGCCCCTTTGCGGATCTTATCATTCATTAATTCCGCTATGCGGCTTTCAATATCATTGATGATTTCATCGCGTCCTTCTTCATTAGCGAAGTAGCGGCGCAAACTTTCTATATAACGTTGCAAACTTTCATACGCAGAATCCTCAATGGGAATCACCCTGCCTGACAAGTTTATATTGATGATCTTTTTCATTGTATAAAGCTTTGGTTGAAGTTTTCTGAATTGCTGTCTTTTTTGTTGGCGAGTGCATTTACTCCATTTGATAATTCCTGCCAGGTCTGCTCCAGTTCTTTGTAAAAAGCCTCACCTTTTTCAGTCAGCAGGAAGTATTTCCTGGGAGGGCCGGAATTACTTTCTACCCAACGGTAGGTAAGCATCTCGGCATTCTTTAAGCGGGTTAGTAATGGATAGAGCGTACCCTCCAGTATATGGAGGTTAGCCGCCTTCATCTCTTCCACAATATCACTGGGGTAGGCCTCACCCCGGCGAATGATGGATAGAATACAGAACTCCAGAATTCCTTTCCGCATCTGGCTTTGTGTATTTTCAATATTCATGTTTCCTCTCTTTTTGCCTTGCCTCTACCCCTGGTTTATCCAGGGGCAGTAGGTTCAGCGGATATATGTTGAATTTGATTGACAACTCAAAGATATGGTGTTCTTTGGTACTATGCAAACTATAGTACCATATTTTTTATGGTAATTGTCAACGCTATAGAACTATACAAGTGATATTTTCATTGATAATCAACCGTTTGCATATCTAGCTCAATAGTAAAAAAAGTAGGACTGGAAAAATTAGAGGATGAATGGAAAGGAAAAGCATAACCATTATTGTCCATGAATGGCAACTATGGATTATATCTTCTTTATTATGCTTACGCCCATCTTAAGCTATGGCAACGGCAACATTGGAAGCAAGGAAATGTATTATATAACCATAGCATGCCCGCAATATCCCCGTTGTTTCCCCGCTGTTTACCTGTTTGCATACGGGGATAATACGGGTTTAATACGGAGATTCAACGGGGATACATCATGATTACATTACCGCACCATGGCCTCACCCATGGCTTTGCAAGAGGGTAAAATAACCTAAGGTCTAATGAAGTTTTTTCTCAGATCCTTACTATAGAGCTGAAAATAGGGCATTAAAAAAGAGGCCATCTCTTTGTAAGAACCAGGCCTCTTTTTATAAATATATTATTTGACTATGCCTTTATTTCTTCAAACCAATTTCCCTTAATCTTTCATCCAGATATTCTCCTGCGGTGATGTCTTCATAAGCCTTGGGGTGAGATGCATCTATACAACTATCAAGTCCGGCCAGGCTCATTTCGCTTTTAGGATGCAGGAAGAAAGGAATAGAAAATCTTGATGTACCCCAAAGCTCCCTGGGAGGATTTACCACCCGGTGCGTGGTGGAGCGCAACTTATTATTGGTAAGCCGTTGAAGCATATCACCCACATTCACCACTATTTGCTCTGGCAGGGAAGTGACCCCTACCCATTCATTTTGACGGGTCAAAATTTGCAGACCGTCTGCTGATGCACCTACCAGTAAGGTAATCAGATTGATGTCTTCATGCTGCTCTGCCCTGATAGCAGATTTTGGTTCACTATTGATCGGGGGATAATGTATAGCCCTTAAAATAGAATTCCCATTATGAACGTATTCGTCAAAATAATGTTCATCAAGGCCAAGGTATATAGCTATAGCTTGCAACAAAGCCTTTCCGGATTTTTCAAAATTGCGGTAGGCCTTATATAATGTAGGCGTAAACGCAGGCACTTCTTCCACGGTCACGTTTTCTGGATAATTTTCTTTTACAGCCTCACCATCTTCTACTGTTTGCCCATACTGGAAGAATTCTTTCAGGTCTGGAGCGTCGAAACCTTTAGCATGCTCCCTTCCAAAAGAAGTATAGCCCCGCTGTCCGGCTAGTTCTTTCCTTTCATATTTTTCTTTGGTATCAGTGGGCAATTTGAAGAACTGCTGTACATTTTTATAAAGGTCTGCAATCAGGTCGTCAGGAATGCCGTGATTCTTCACAGCCACGAAGCCTACCTCTTCATAGGCCTTACCTAATTCTTTCACGAATTTTTCCTTACGGTCCTTATCTCCACTTAAGAAATCAGAAAGATCTACTACGGGAATATTCATACTAAAAAGTTTTATGGGGCATCAAAATTAATGACAGTGGAGCACACATCAAATTAATTGCCTGCATCGCACCACCAAATGCCGGATCAGGGATGTATCCTGTTTTGAATATACAGTTTTTCCGCCGCATTGGCGTCAGTTATAGCGTACCGTTGCACATTATTGATTAGTGCCTCGTCAAGTGCGTCTATCACATTTTGATAGGAAGCCCCTGCTAATGGTTTGATGAGCAACATCAGCTTGTCCCTTTTATTGCCCATACTTTGCTGGCAGTTTTGTATTTGCTGCCTGATGCTGTGCACAGCCCCATAACCCGTTTTACCAATTCGGTTATTCTTCAGCGCTGTTTCCCAGTCGCCCTGGTAATAATAGATCGTGTTTTGATCTGAAAGGATCATTGTGAAAGCATGAGATGCAGGCACAGGAGTAGGGTCTCCTTCTGCAGGCATAAAAAGCGAGGTGGCTTTACTCTCTGCCATGCTGGTGGTAAAAATAAAGAAGGTGATCAGCAGGAACCCCAGGTCCACCATGGGCGTCATGTCAATGTGGGGTGCGCATAACCGTTGGGGTTTTTTACCTGGCCTTGTGGATTCTATTACGTTCATATAGTGTGGTTTTGATACCACTATGATGAAAATCAGGAGTGTATTCCATATAGATGCCCCCCTAATACCATCAATTCTTTGTAATTTGTCAGTAGTGAAGATCCTGAGATAAGATAGTTACCTGGTACATTACAATAAATGAAGAGAGATGAAAACGATACTTGTTCCTACCGATTTTTCGCCCGCCGCTGATAATGCCATGCTCTATGCGGCCAACCTGGCTTCCATTATAAAAGCCAGTATTCACCTGGTGCATGTGTACCAGATACCTGTCAGCATGAGCGATGTGCCGGTGCTATTGGTATCGGTGGAAGAAATGAAGAACGCAGCAGAAAAAGGATTGGAGAAATCTAAAGAGCTCTTGTTGAAAAGCTTTCCCGAAGTCGATGTCAGGTATGAAGGAAGGCTTGGGAATATTGCGGACGAGGTCAATAGCCTTTGTAAAGAGATCAAGCCGCTCACCCTGGTGGTTGGAAAGCATGGAGCCACAGGTATGGAAAGAATATTGTTTGGCAGCACTACATTATCCCTGATCAAACATGCCCATTGTCCCCTGATAGCTGTTCCCGACAAAGAGACCAATACACCTATTTCCAATATTGCACTGGCCTATGATGGTTCAGGGCTTAATGGCCTGGAGCAAAAGATCAGGGAATTTGTTCAACTGGTCAATGCACGCCTGCATGTGATACATGTGCAGGTTTCGGGTAAGGAAACGCCGGGCATCAAAGAGCTTTTGCCAGAGCTTAGCCCATTGCATCAGACCATTCGGAATGAGGAATTTGTAAGCGGCATAGAAAAATATATTCATGCCCACCATATAGATATGCTGATGGTATTACCTCATAAGCACAACATCATAGAGCGATTATTTTACCGCACGCATACTTCGGAAGTATTGCAAAAGGTAAATATTCCCATCATGGCTTTCCCGGAACATTAGGGACTTCGAGCCATGATGAGATCCTTTAGAATTCAGCGTTCTTGGGCGTGCGCGGGAAGGCGATGACATCGCGAATATTACCCATGCCGGTAACAAACTGCACCATGCGCTCAAAGCCAAGTCCAAAGCCTGCATGTGGCACGGTACCATACCTGCGCGTGTCGAGGTACCACCACAATTCTTCTGCAGGTACATGCATTTCTTCCATGCGCTGCATTAGCTTATCCATGCGTTCTTCTCTTTGTGATCCACCTACTATCTCACCAATGCCCGGTGCCAGGATGTCCATAGCAGCTACTGTTTTACCATCATCATTCTGCCGCATATAAAATGCCTTGATGTCTTTGGGGTAGTTGGTCACGATCACAGGCTTCTTAAAGTGTTTCTCTACCAGGTAGCGCTCATGTTCACTCTGCATATCTATGCCCCACTTGACATCGTATTGAAACTTTTTCTTCTTGTAGGCAGGGGATTGCAACAGTATATCTATAGCTTCTGTATAGGTGATTCGTTCAAATTTATTCTCTATTACAAACTGCAGTTTTTGTATCAGGTCCAGCTCACTGCGTTCGTTCTGTGGTTTTTGTTTTTCCTCATCCAGCAAGCGCTGACGCAGGAATTCCAGGTCATCCGCATTCTTTTCCATTACATAGCGAATGATGTATTGGATAAATTCTTCAGCAAGGTTGGCATTATCTTCCAGGTCGTAGAAGGCCATCTCGGGTTCTATCATCCAGAATTCGGCAAGATGCCTGGCCGTATTGGAGTTTTCGGCCCTGAAAGTGGGACCAAAAGTGTAAATATCACCAAAGGCAGTAGCCCCTAATTCGCCTTCCAGTTGTCCACTCACCGTGAGGTTGGTGGCCCTGCCAAAAAAATCTTCTGAGAAGTCAATACTTCCATCTTCTTTCCTTGGTGGATTGTCAAAAGGAAGTGTTGAGACACGGAACATCTCGCCAGCACCCTCTGCATCACTAGCTGTGATGATAGGCGTATGCAGGTAAACAAATCCTTTATCATTAAAGAACTGGTGCACAGCAAAGGCCAGCGAATGACGGATGCGAAACACTGATCCAAATGTGTTGGTGCGGAACCTAAGGTGCGCGATCTCTCTTAAAAATTCCAGGCTATGTTTTTTGGGTTGCAGCGGGTATTTTTCCGGATCGCTTTCTCCCAATATTTCCACTTCATCTGCTTTTACTTCCAGCTTCTGTCCTTTACCCAATGACTCGATTACTTTACCGGTAACTTTAAGGGAAGCACTGGTAGTGATCTTTTTTAAAAGATCTTCATCCAGCTTGCCCAATTCTATGACCACCTGCAGGTTGGCATTAGTGGATCCATCGTTAAGGGCCACGAACTGGTTGTTCCTGAACGTACGCACCCAGCCCATAACTGTAACCGTTTGTCCCTGGGGTTCCCAGGTAAGCAACTCTTTTATCTTGGTTCTCTTATTAAACATAATTTCAAATTTGACCGCTGCAACAGGTGTGCACCGAAGGCCGCAAAGATAATTGTTGAATCATTGGCTGTATTCATTTCCTGCTAACATCTGCGGGTTACCTTGCCCGGGCATCCTGGGTCAATGAGAGCTGCTAAACCTTTCCATATAAAGCTTTACACTATGTATTGTAAAGGCTGGCAACATAGATATTTTAACAAGATGGCTAGGCGCATTGAGTGGCCAAAAGGAGATAATTTGTCTATATTGCAGGGTAATAAAAATTTTTGATTTTTCCTTTTTCGCCGTATAATTGCAGCGGAAACAGTTGAGAGCTCATTCCTATATTACTCGCAACACCACTTACAAACTTCATTCTTAATCAAATCATTTTAGAAAACAGACTGGTTTTATCCTGATTAGTATCAAAAACTACAGTTTCTATGTACGATATATTGCAGTTGAACGATATGCTTGTTCCAGAACTGCTGGACATTGCAGAAGAATTAAAAATTGATAATCCCAAGAAGCTCGATAAGCAAGGGCTCATTTATAAAATCCTAGATAAACAGGCAGTTATGAGCAGTCAAAAAAAGACAGGTGCGGAATCTACAGAAAAACCCAAGCGTAAAAGGATCGTAAAGGCTTCTACCGCCAATTCCACAGAAGAAGCCATTGTGGAAGATATTCAGGAGGCTGAACCAGAAGCAGCTAAAAAGCACGCCAAGAAGGCTGCAGCCCCTGCCAAAAAGGAAATGGCTAAAAAGCCTATCCGCAAAAGAACCGACGAACAGCCACAGCTGGAAATGCCCATCGAGTCCGCACCGGTTGCAGAAATTAACGAAGAAGAAGAACAGGAAGATAATACCTCAGAAGAGACTCCATTAGAGTTGGCTCCTGAAAAGACCATTACTCCACAGATCAACAAATTCTTTCCTCCCCGCCGCGAGCAAACCTTCAATATTGAATTTGATGGTATCATCATGGCAGAAGGTGTGCTGGAAATGATGCCTGATGGATATGGCTTCTTAAGGTCTTCTGATTACAACTATCTTTCCTCTCCTGATGATATTTATGTATCTCCGTCCCAGATAAAATTATTTGGATTAAAAACGGGTGATACTGTTTACGGATCTGTACGTCCTCCAAAAGAAGGCGAAAAATATTTTGCCCTGCTGAAGGTAGAGACCATCAATGGCAAAAGCCCTGAAGAAGTACGCGACCGTGTGCCATTTGATTACCTGACACCATTGTTCCCCCACGAAAAACTGAACCTGTTCACTAATCCTAATGATTATTCTACCAGGATCATGGACCTGTTCACACCTATAGGTAAAGGCCAGCGTGGACTGATAGTGGCGCAGCCAAAGACCGGTAAAACCATGTTGCTTAAGGCCGTGGCCAATGCCATTGCAGCTAACCACCCTGAGTGTTACCTGATGGTAGTGCTGGTAGATGAGCGTCCGGAAGAGGTAACTGACATGGAACGCAGTGTAAAAGCTGAGGTTATTGCCTCTACTTTTGATGAGCCTGCTGAAAAACATGTAAAGGTTTCCACAGTTGCGCTTCAAAAGGCAAAACGCCTGGTTGAGTGCGGCCACGATGTAGTGATCCTCCTGGATTCCATTACCCGCCTGGCACGTGCCCACAACACCGTAGCTCCTGCCTCTGGTAAAGTGTTATCAGGAGGTGTGGAAGCCAATGCCATGCAAAAGCCCAAGCAATTCTTTGGTGCTGCCCGTAAAATAGAGAACGGTGGCTCCCTGACCATCCTGGCCACAGCCCTGATTGATACTGGTTCTAAGATGGACGAGGTGATCTTTGAAGAATTTAAAGGAACTGGTAACATGGAATTGCAGCTTGACCGCCGACTGGCCAACAGGCGTATATTCCCTGCCATTGACTTGGTATCTTCCTCTACACGTCGTGATGACTTGTTATTGGAAAGGGATGTATTGCAAAGAATGAATCTTTTGAGGGTTTACCTGAATGATATGAATACAGAAGAGGCTATGTCAGAGCTATTGAAGCGTATGCGTGGAACCAAGAGCAATGAGGAATTTCTTGCCTCAATGAACGGCTAAGCCCGCTTCCACACTCTACAGGTCTCATTTTTGTAAATAATAAGGCTGAAATAAAAACTTTAATTATGAAGAAATTAATTTTCAGCCTTATTACTTTTCTTTCGCTAGGATTTATGGCTTGTAACAGTGATAGCACTACAAGCGAAACAACAGATTCCACAACTACAACAACAACTACCACAGACGCTACCACCACTACTTCCAGTAGTGATTATACTGCTATGGCTGATGAATTTCAGCGCAATAGTGAAGCAGGCAAATACATGGATGTAAAAACCGGTAAGCCCATTAAGATCTCTGTTGACAAGACAACAGGTAAAAAAACCAATGTGGAGACCAATGAGCCTGTGACGCGTTACATTTACGTGGACAACAATGACTGGTGGGTTTATGATTGGGAAGGTACCCGTTTAGGTCGCGCCAAAATGGATAACAACAAGGTAGTATTTGAAGACAGTGCCAATAAGAACTGGGTGGATTATGATGTGAAATGGAAAAATGACAGTGATGAATCCAAAATGAAAACGGATGATATCAAAGTGAAAACGGAAAAAGATGGTGACATGAAGATCAAAACCGGAGATAAGGTGATCAAGAAAGATGAAGACGGAACCAAAGTAAAAGACAATTAATTGCTTTTTGCATAATAAAAATGCCTCCCCACCGGGAGGCATTTTATTTTAAACTAATAGAGAATACTTTTGCCCGGTGCAAAGCAACCGTTTATTGATCCAGGATTTCCTGGCAGCCTCGAAAGGTCAGTTGATACTTGATGTACGTTCCCCTGCGGAATATGAACATGCGCATATTCCAGGCGCTGTCAGCTTTCCTTTGTTCAGCAATGAAGAAAGGGCTGTAGTAGGCACTGCCTATAAGCAGGAAAGCAGGGAAAAGGCTATCAAAATAGGCCTTGATTATTTTGGTCCTAAGATGCGGCCCATGGTTGAAAAAGTGGAAGCATTGCTGGCTGCCCTGCATGGACAGCCGGAAAATGGATCATTTACAGGCCGCCAGGTGTTTGTGTATTGCTGGCGCGGCGGCATGCGCAGCGGAGCGGTATCCTGGTTGCTCAATCTTTATGGGTTTAAGGTTACCATGCTCGCCGGGGGTTATAAAGCTTTTCGCAATCATGTGCTGAAAACATTTTCACTGCCTTTCAGGTTTACCATACTTGGTGGATATACAGGTTCAGGCAAGACTGCCCTGCTGCAGGAATTAAAAAACAAAGGCCAAAAGGTGATTGACCTGGAAGGAATTGCCTGCCATAAGGGTTCTGCATTTGGTAGCATACATATGCCTCCCCAGCCTACACAAGAAATGTTTGAGAATAAACTGGCCCTGGAGCTGGCAGCATACGCGGTGGAAGCAGGCCATGAAGATCAAAGTTCTCCCTCCACTATCTGGCTGGAAGATGAGAGCCAGCGTATTGGTAATTTGAACATTCCTATGAGTCTCTGGGATAATATGAGAACCTCCCCGGTCTATTTCCTGGATATTCCTTTTGAACAAAGGCTGGATTACCTGATGGAGGATTATGGAAGGGGCGATATTCAAAGGCTCAGGGAAGCTACTTTGCGTATTACAAAACGCCTGGGGGGACTTGAAACAAAAAATACTATTGCTTATCTTGACGAAGGAAACATCCGGGAGGCCTTTCGCATACTGCTTCAATATTACGATAAGCGGTACCTGAAGGGCCTGCACAATCGGGAGGATGTATCCACGTTATTGAATAAGATACCCTGTGAAAAAGTAAGCATTACCAATGCACAGGCTTTGCTCAACCAATATCAAACCCTATGAAATGTACCTTAGTCTTTCTTTTTGTCTTTGCTTCCTTGTTTTCCTCTGCCCAGGTAGTAAGCGGCTTGTACACCGGTACCCTGGTCAATGACAGCACCAAAAAAGAGCAGCGATACGAATTAGCCCTTAGTGAGTACCGTGGTAAGATCACGGGGTATTCCTATACCACCTTTGTGGTCAATGATACTTTTTACTATGGCGTAAAAAGGGTAAAGGCCACCAGGAAAGGAGATCAGCTTATAATTGAAGATGATAAAATGCTGGTCAACAACTTCCCTGAATCACCAGCCAAAGGAGTAAGGCAGATCAATACTATTCAATTGAACAATGAAGATACCCTGAGAGCTGCTAATGGCACCTGGGAAACCACGAGGACCAAGATCTACTATGCGCTGCATGGTGGGGTTCAGATGCGGCTGGACAATGACAGCAGCCACTCTGCCCTGATAGGTCAATTAAAAGAATTGAATATTATTTCACAGCCACACTACCAGGAAACGATAGTAAAAACGACCGTTTCTAAAGAACAAAACAAAACCAAAACGGAAAGCAAACCGGCTTCACATGCCGTGAGTGCTGAGAACAAAGCAACGGCCAGGGCAGATGTACAAAAAGCTTCTAAAGCCACAGTGAAAACAAAAGAAAAGCCGGTTGAGCACCCGGTAAGTAAGCCAGTATCAAAAGAAGCCACCGTTGTCAATAACAAAAAAGAATTTCCTGTTGCGGTGATCAAACCTTCATTCCCTGCCACCATCCCTTATATAGAAAGGATGAACAGGCAGCAACAGTCATTGGAAGTGAGCTCGGATAGCCTGGAACTTGCCTTTTATGACAATGGAGTGGTGGATGGTGACTCCATATCGGTATATGTGAATGGAGAGAACATTATTTCTAACAACAAGCTTACAGCGGTAGCCACTAAAAAAACCATTCACCTGCCTAATGTAGAAACTATTGAGATCATATTAGTAGCAGAGAATCTTGGTACCTTGCCGCCCAATACTGGCTTACTGGTAGTAACTGATGGTGATAAGAAGTACCATGTTAATTTCAGTGCGGACCTGCAAACCAATGCAGCCATCATTTTTAAAAGAAAGTTGAAACAATAAGTAATGACGCTAGAATATAAGCTTACAGAATACTCAAAAGGTGGAGGGTGCGGTTGCAAGATCGCCCCTTCTGTTTTACAACAGATCGTTCACACGCCCAATACCACCAGCTTTCCTCAATTACTGGTGGGTAATGACAGCAATGATGATGCTGCTGTGTACCAGGTGAATGGTGATACAGCCGTTATTTCCACTACTGATTTTTTTCTTCCGATAGTGAATGATCCCTATGATTTTGGGCGCATAGCAGCTGCCAATGCCATCAGTGATGTATATGCCATGGGGGGCACTCCGATAATGGCTATTGCCGTATTGGGATGGCCACTGGAAAAGCTTCCGGCGGAAGTGGCACAAAGAGTATTGGAAGGTTGCAGGTCAATTTGTGCGGAAGCAGGCATACCATTAGCCGGTGGTCATACCATTGATTCCAGCGATCCCATTTTTGGGCTGGCGGTTACCGGCACTGTAAGCCTTGGCCAACTGAAACAAAACAATACTGCCAGGGAAGGTGATCTTATATTTCTTACCAAACCCATTGGTGTAGGCATTATGGCCACTGCCGTGAAAAGAAAGTTATTAAAGGATGAACATTATCCTGCGTTGGTGAAACAACTGAGTACCTTGAATAAGGCAGGAGCAGAACTGGGTAAACTTAAAGCTGTACATGCCATGACGGATGTGACAGGATTTGGGCTGCTGGGTCACCTGGTGGAAATGACAGAGGGTAGTGGCCTTAGTGTGGACCTGGATTATAATTCATTGCAAAAAGTGGAAGGCCTTGATGAATACCTGCAATTAAAAAGCATTCCCGATGCTACCTCACACAACTGGAACAGCTACAGTAGCAGGGTGCAGTTTGAAAAAGGGGTCAATGTGATGGAGGCATTCAATCTTCTTCCTGATCCGCAAACAAACGGAGGATTGCTCATTGCCGTCCGGGAAGATGCTGCCGAGGAGGTCAAGTCGGTTTTGGCAGCAGCAGGCCTTGGGAATTTCACCAATCCTATTGGGAGGTTCACAGCCAAAAGAGATAAGGTAGTGTATGTTAAGTAATATTAGGATTGAATCTATTTCATTACTATTAGACAGTATGGTTTTAACATGAAAAGCTACTTTATTCTAACAACTTGTCTGCTGATCGCAGCTTGTTCATTTGGTCAGTCTGGTAAAGACTACCTGGCATGGAGCAGCACCAGGAAGCTGTCGGTGGATGATTTTACGATCAAGACCAAAGACCTGCAGGCATCCACCTCCTATGGCCAGTATTTTATGGACTTTGAGCTGCGCGGATTTGATGCTTTTAGTAAGAACTTCAATAAAAAAGTGCACAACTATTTTATCCGCTCAGCTTCCTGGATAGACACTACAAGTGATGTAGCCACCTCATTGAAGTACCAGCAAACGCTTTTTGATATCTGTGAGATCTATACCAGGCAACTGCGCAGGGACCTGAAAGAAAACAGGAAGCAGTTGTTGAAAGGCACCCAGGTGGCTAATGAATTGAATGCAGCAGCAGTGACTGCTTTTTCTAACCGCAGGCTTGCTTATGATAGTGAAACCCGTTTTGGAACTGATAAAGAGAAACAGGTCCAGTGGGAACAACAGATACAAACAGAATTGAACGCCTTACAAGAATATGCTAATGAGTAATATGCGGGTAGGCATATTAAATGCTATAGTACCTTTTTTACAATCAACAAGTATTTATTAATATCCAGCCTTTACATCCTTATTGGCTTCAGTGCTGAGTGCTGACCGGTGCAGTATCAATTTTTCCGTGGCTGTATTCATAGATAACTCTACCCATCCATGGTATTTGTTACCATTTTTAATTACCTGGAATGGCAAGTAGTTATGATCTGCACTTTTCCATGCGCCTATCCACGTATCACCTCCATCACTGATGATCTTTTGTGTTAATACAATAGATGATAACTCGTACCAGGTGTAACCAGGGTGTTCTGCTTTGATCAGGTCATTTTGCTGTAGCACCGGTGACTCATCGTTCTGGTCATTCAACAGGTTGCGTTTGATCCTGGAAAAGATATAGTACTGCAGTTTATCCACCTTCATGATGGGATCACCCACCAGTTGAACAGAAAAGGAACACTCTGCTATCCCATCATTATCCATGTCAAGCATGAGTGAATGTCCTTTGCTCACTTCATAGTTCTTCAGGTCTTTATAGAACATTACAGGGTGTTGCGGACCAGGTTGAATAATAGGATCTTTTGCACATCCTGCAATGATGACCAATAATAAAGCGGTTGCCAGGTATTTAGTCATTTTTCTTTTTGTTTTGATCAATAAGAAGATCAAGGTAATACACCTGCAGTTTATTTAATTTGATAACTGGATGAGTTGAGATTTAGAATGGATGACTTGTGCTATCGATAAAATAAACAATAGCCCTGCGGTAAAAATCAACGTAGGCTATTCACCATTGTTACTACCTTTATTAAACCCTCCGAAATCATTCCCGCACCCCACTTTTGCATTCTTAACTTAAACATACTTAACATGGAAACTTCTATTGCAACCCGCAGTAACCTCCAGGTCATTCAGCAGGCTTTTGATGATTTTGCAAAGGGCAACATCCCTGCCATTATCAATACACTTACTGATGATGTGCGTTGGGGTAGTTTCAAAATCCCTGGTGCAGCCATGTCTGGCAATTTCTTTGGCAAAGAAGGTGCACAGGAATTTTTCAAACACCTTGACGAACAAATCAAATTCTCTTTGTTCGAACCACGGGAATTCATCGTGCAGGGAGACAGTGTCATAGTTTTAGGTCACCAGGCAGGTATTGTCAAAAGCACTGGCAAACCCTTTGATCATGACTGGTGCTTTAGCTTTAAAATGAAGAATGGAAAAGTACAGAGTTATTTCGCTTTTACCGATTCTTACGAACAGGCAAAAGCTTTTAGTTGATTGGCGCAGGTTAGCATATTCCAGCAATTGGTCTCATCTTTTCATATTTAAAATCATGGGTTATGAAAAAAGTAATCATTCGTTTTGATTTTCCCAATGTGAACCAGAAACAGTACGACAATGTTTGGAAAGAATTGCGCAGTAGCGGCAATGATCATCCAAAAGGACTGATCTTTCATGTTGGCGGCCCTACTCCAACAGGGTGGATGGTCGTGGACGTATGGGAATCTGAAGATGCTTTTAAAAAATTCAGCACCACCCTGATGCCTATCATCGCCAGGCAGGACATTCCAAATGTTCAACCCACCATTCTACCTGCCTATTATGTATATGAAGGCAGCCTGCACACAGCCTGACATGCTTTTCAAGGCGGGACATTCCCGCCTTTTTTTTGTTCTCAAGGTCAGTACGTTAATATCTTTATTGGCATGGAGTTATCCCATAGGCATAAGTAAGCATTTTTGAATGGAAAGAAACTATATAGAAGACCAAAATTTCGAAAAGCAAGATTATACAACTGTGGCCTTACCATTAGCGGTATATGAGAATTGCCGATTCCATCTCTGTAATTTTTCGGGAACCAATTTATCAGGTATCCATTTCATTGACTGCACATTTGATAACTGCAACCTTTCCACTGCTACAATGAACAAGGTTGTGTTTAGGGATATGGTTTTTAAAGATTGCAAAATGGTGGGGCTGCATTTTGAGAACTGTGATAGCTTTCTTATAGCGATGTCATTTGAGAATTGCCAGTTGCAGCTTTCTTCCTTCTATGGTATGAAGATCAAAAAGACGCCCTTCAGGAATTGTATGCTTCATGAAGTGGATTTCACAGATGCAGATTTAAGCGGTTCTGTATTTGAGCATTCTGATTTGTTTAAAGCTTCCTTTTACAACACTAACCTGGAAGGGGCTGATCTGCGTACAGCATCCAATTACGCCATTGATCCTGAGGCTAATAAGATACAAAAGTCAAGATTTGCATTGGCTGGCTTGCCGGGATTACTTTTAAAGTATAAGATAAAGGTGGAGTGACCTTTACCAGAAAAATTATTTACTCTCTTTTGATTTATTAATATATTTTGTAACTTGAATTACTTCCATACCCCCGCTTCGGTACCCACGCGCTGTTAATCCTCATATCATAATAAAAACAGTTTCTGCTATCCTTTAAAGAGGAAACTATTTGGAACTTATCATTAATAAGCTAAATCAAGTTATTATGCCCAGGATTATTGTAGCATGTATTATGCTGGCATTTAGCCTTTCCCTTACCATGACAGCATGTAACAAAAATTCAAAGACGTTAATAGATGCGCCTAATTTGACGGATTTCCCAGTAGTTAAAGCGGGCAATGATACTTCGATTTATTACCCAAATAGTTCATACACTTTGAATGGCTCAGGAAGTAGGGCTACCAATTCTGTCATCAAATCTTATAAATGGAAATTTTTGGATGGCCCATCCATTGCTGTTATAAATGATTCGCTCAATGTCACTTCAGCTGTAACTAATTTGATTAACGTAGGTTACTATTCTTTTGAGCTTACAGTAAATGCTTCAAATAATCTATCAGCAAAAGACACTATTAATATAGCTGTGTTGGCACCTGAATGCAATACAAGCCTTGCGGGAATCATATTTAAGGACATGACATGGAATACAGGCTGGATGATGGAAATCGATATCGAAAAAATTTATTCGCTATTACCTCCAGGAAGCCAGCTTAAAAATATTTACATAAAAAGGGACGGATCACCTGATTGGGAAAATGTTGTTCCTTTAAATACAAATTCGCCAGACTATAAGTACCATACCTGGATTTTTGGCAATGACGGATTGGCAATTTATCCCAAAAATGATGATGGCAGGTTTGATACTCCAGATGTCAAAATAGAATACTGTCCCTAAAAGCTAGACCATTTACAAATATCTGGTTACATCATGTTTTTATAAAATACATGGCAGTTTCTTTCCTCTATCATAAAAACCACATGCAAACCAGTAAAAACTATAAATCACTTTAAGTTTAGCACTAATATATAGTCTTAAAACGATCAACAATGAAAAGAACTATTTCAGCATGGGTAACAGTCATAATTAGTGTCCTTTTATTAGCTAGCGCATGTAAAAAGGAACTTTCAACTAGATTAATGCATTTGCCTAAAATGGCACATCCTCCCGTTGCACGAGCAGGAATGGACACCACTATTTTTTATCCATTTAGTTTTTATGATTTAAATGGATCTGGCAGTATTGATCCCGACTCAAATATAACTTCTTATAGTTGGAGAATGCTGAGTGGTCCCTCCCCGGTTGGTTTGACAAATCCTGACAAGGTTAAAGCATCTGCTAGTGGACTGATCAACCTTGGTACCTATTCTTTTGAATTAACTGTTACAGATGCAGATAAACTATCGGGAAAGGATACAGTGATTATTTCTGTTTTAGCACCTGATTGCAATGGAGTCAACAAGGAAATAATTCTTAAAGATATGGAGTGGAATTATTCGTGGATCATGGAAATAGATATCTATAATATATTTTCTGTGCTTCCAGCAAATAGTCATCTAAAAAATATTTATATAAAGAGGGATGGAACTTCTGATTGGGAAAATATCGTACCCTTTAATGCCTACTCGCCCGACTACCAGTTTCACACATGGGCATATGGCAACCACGTATTTGTAATATTTCCTAGTAATAATAATATTACTAACGATACTCCTGATGTAAAAATAGAATATTGCCTGTAGCCAGGTTGCATATTCTACCTGAAATCTAAAGTTCTTCTTGGTTTAATACTGCCTGGAAAGAAGCAATGAAATTATTAACAGCAGCAAGTGTTGTGGGATCCTTGATCTCTCCATTCTCATTGATCTTTCCTTTTACACCCCGGATCAATAATGTAGTTTCTTCTGTAAATACTGCCATTATCGTTTTCGTGATCAATTGCAATTCTTCATGTCCTTTCACTCCGCTTGCTGAAGCAGTGATCAACCCCACAGGCTTATCTGAAAATACTGTAGTAGATACGCACCATTCAATGGCGTTTTTAAGTCCGCTGGGAATACTAAAAACGTATTCAGGTGTACAAATAATAACACCATCAGCCGTTTCAATGAATTGCCTGAACTCAATTACTGAAGCAGGTGTATTATCGATTGAAAGCTCCGGGTCAAAATGAGGGAGGGCCTTTAAGTCTGAATAGATAGTAAAAGTCCATTCATCTGAAGTCAGACCTGCAATGTTATCAATCAGCTTTTGGTTGGCAGAATTACTACTAGCGCTTCCAATGATTACAAATACATTTTTCTTTAGTGACATTCAAGCTATTAAAACTCTATATTATTGATCATGCACTGCCTGAACAATTTAGTATAAAATAAGAAGCAAAAAATATTACGCTTACCGCTTTGCCCTATTCACTTCGAATAATATGGATTTCGTCGTTGTTTTCCCTACGTTTTTCACACTATGCGTACCAGCACCCATCACCATGGCAGTGCCAGACTTTAAGGTATAGGTTTGCTTGTGCCCATCCTTATCTGTAAACTCCGTTGTCCCACCCTCAATCACGTACAATGCAGCATCGGGATGTGAGTGCATAGCAGATGACTGGCCGGGTTTATAGGATACTTGTAACACCCTTATGCCATTCGAATCGTTCAATACTTTATATAAGTTGGGGGCTATTTTGGTGGCATCCATTGATGAATCCTGTGCTTCACTTCCATCCTTACGGTTGATCTCTACCAATATTACCCTGGTAGTATTTTTCCCAACGTTTTTTACACTATTGGTCTCCGCTGATGAAATGGCTGACATTCCTGTTTTCAAATCCACTCTTGTTTCCTTCCCACTATTATCTGTAAATACAGAAGAACCTCCTTCTAAAACATACATAGCATTTTCAGGATGAGAATGCATAGCAGAGGAATCTCCGGGTTTATAGGTAGCCTCCAGCATCCTGACACCCAAAGAATCAGCCAATACCTTGTACAATCCAGGCGCCACTTTTACTGCATCCATTGCAATAGCATTATCCGATCCAAGTACCGTATCCGTCCTGGTTTCCGTAATTCCGGTTGAATCTGTTGTTGAAGACATTGCTTTACTTCCGTTATCATTACAGGCAGTAAGGAAGAGAATAATACCAAGGGCGCAAGCAAGTTGGGAGTAGCTTTTGGGGTTCATAATTTTAATTTGATAAGTTGAAGAAGCAGAGCAGGAAGAAACGAAGTTTACCCCGGGAGCAGATCTATATTAAATCTAAGCATAACTAACGGGATTATGCATACTTTTTTATAAAAAAGTACAACGTGCCAATAACAGTAAATTGCCGGGCTTTAACGACTGTAATATTTATTTTAATGTCTTAAATACTGATACATTGAAATTGAAGTATACACCCACCAAAATATTAGAATTATGTTTTCTCATGGAAATTCTAATACGTTACCCACCCAACGCATCAATCCGCTCCGCCAGCTTTCTGTCCTTATCTGTAACTATATCTCCTGCATCATGGGTAGATAACCACAACTCTACCGTGTTCCAGACATTGGTCCATTTAGGATGATGATTCATCTTTTCAGCGATCAATGCCACCCTGGTCATAAAGGCAAATGCTTCACTGAAATCTTTAAACTCGTATTTCCTGTATAGCGTATTTTCTTTTTCCTGCCACATAACTTTAGGTTTAAGGTGCATCCTAAAATTAAGAAACTAATCAGCCTTTTGCTTTAATGTTATTAATCCAGGGTTAGGTTCTAATAGCATATACTAGACATAACATCCCATACAATACTATTAAAACACTAAATGTTCCTTATTCTTGATCTTCTCATTGGTCAGCTCCAGTACCAATTGCACACCATTGATAGACTTTATGGATTGCACCAATTGTTGTAATGCTTCATCAGAAACATAATCGTCTTTTAACAACCACAGGAAATCCAGGTGTTTGAACTCAGGCAACAGGTATTCGCCATCATGCTGATTTTTATAGAGGTAATGTTTCAGGCAGGAAGATGGTTCAGGATATTCATAGATGGAAAAGAAATAGCTCCTGTTCTTTTTTTGCAATTGTATCTCCAGTTCATTATTGATCCGGAAATCAATACCCAGTAACTTATTTAACTGCCAGCAAAACTGGTAGTCTTTCAAAGGCGCCATGATCCCCAGCAGCTTGGTCTCTTCAAAAAAACCATCAGTCAGATCCTTTGTGTCCAGCACTAATTTCATACAGGCAGCTCAATAATTGGTAAAATACTAAAACTCTACAGTAGTTGAAAGGCTTTGATTACCCCGGGTGTAATCAACTTTTGCTGTATCTCCTTTTTTAAACCTGGATAGTGCCTGCATATAGCTTTCCAGTGAAGTAATCTTTATATCACCCAATCCTGTTATGACATCCCCGGTTTGCAAGCCTGCCTTCTTCGCCGGCTTGTTTTCACTAACCCCATCTACTCTTACACCCGCACCATTGTAGGTATAATCAGGCATAATACCCATGGTCACGGAGAACCGCGCAGAAGTAGTGGTTTGGGCTTCCCTGGTTTTAGTAAAGGCCAGTCGCTGGTTTTCTTTATCACTCATTTGCACCAGGCTGTAAATATGCTTCACCACGTTTACCTCTCCTAAATAATTGATCTTGTTATAATCATCAGAAGGTTTGTGATAATCGCTGTGAAGTCCGGTGAAGTAAAACAACACCGGAATGTTCTTCAAATAAAAAGAGGTATGATCACTAGGACCAGTGCCACTGGAGTCAAAGTGAAAACGAATGCCCTCATCATACAATCCACGCTTTCCTTTTACACTATAAAAACTGCCCCATGAAGGCGAGGTGCCATATCCACCAATTGTAATGGTGTGCGAGCTGTCATTCAGCCTGCCCACCATATCCATATTGATCATGTAGTTCACTGTGCCCAGGTCAATGGTGGGGTGTTGTGTAAAATATTTTGAGCCATACAGGCCCAGTTCCTCTCCCGAAAAAGCAATGAGTAGGTAGTTGTTGTTTTTAAGCTTGGAGGCTTTTAACAATCTTCCCAATTCTATCAGGGCCGCTGTTCCACTGGCATTATCATCAGCTCCATTGTGCACCTGGTGCTTTTTTTCCACCTCGCGCGAGTTGCCGTCCTCTCCATAACCCAAATGATCAAAGTGTGCTCCCAAAATTATAGTTGTCGGTGCTCCATTATCTATGTAGCCAACCACATTGGTACCCGTACGCTTCTTTTCCGAAATTGAAGTTTTAAAGCGAAGGTCAAGGGCAGCAGAGGGATCTCCAAGATATTGTTTGGCCACTGACTTATCCAGGTAAACCACGGGAATGGAAACCGTAGGTGTATGATCTTTTCCATCAAACCTCAATCCATCCTCTTTATCAGAAGTATTATAAATAATGAACGCCGATGCACCTTTTGCCGCTACTTCCTTTGTCCTGTTCCACACAGCATCCGCCAGGTCAAAATGTGGGTTGCCTGCATTGGAATCAATCAGGTCCTTCAGGTTCATGAACCAGGGCATATGTGGTTCTTCCAACGCCAGGGAAGGCATGGCTTCAATAGAGCCATCGGCACTATAGCTAAGCGGGAAAAAATCTTTTCCTAAAACAAGGTTATGGTCATCGATCATGAAAAAAGTGGAGGGATCCACCTGCTTGCCCTCTGCTACCTCAAATGGCTGGAAGAATTCATTCACCCCCTTTGGTTGCAAACCTTCCTTTTTAAAAGCTTCGCTGATATAGGCAGCTGCCAGCTTTTCACCCGCCGTGCCGGTTCGTCTTCCTTCCAGTTTATCATCTGCCAGGTACTGTATATGATGTTCCAGGTTGGCCATTAACAACTTGTCTTCTTTCTTTAGTTTTTGTGCCTGGGTAAGGGTAGAAGATAAAAGCAACAAAAAGAAAAAGCGGGTCTTGATCACGTTAATAAGTTTTACAGAATGAACAGAGGGCAAAATTATCATTGCCTGTCCTGAGATAGACGATAAAACCCTTTTTTTAATAAATTTATTTTCCTTAAGCTTTTTCTAAAACTTCCAATATCGTAAGTCCTTGCCGACGGGGCTGGCTAACTTTGCGCGGCGATAGAGTGGCTAAAAAAACAATTCATATAGCTTTAGTTGGTAATCCCAATAGCGGAAAGACCTCACTATTCAATACCCTCACCGGATTAAACCAGCGTGTGGGTAATTTCCCGGGCGTTACCGTTGATAAGAAAACAGGGCATACTCCCATTTCTGATGGCCTGTCAGGCAACATCATTGATCTGCCCGGTACCTACAGTCTTTATCCTAAAAGACTGGACGAATGGGTTAGCTACCGGGTGTTATTGAACCAGGACAAGGATATCCATGCCGATATATTCGTAGTGGTGGTGGATGCCAGCAACCTCAAACGCAACCTTTTATTCTGCTCCCAGATACTGGATCTGAAAAAGCCTGTGGTGGTGGCATTGACCATGCTGGACCTGGCCAATAAGAAGGGTATAGAGATAGATGTGCCGGAACTGGAAAGAGAATTGGGCGTACCCGTGGTATCAGTGAATCCCAGGAAGAATAAGGGTATAGCACAATTGAAAAAAGCCATTGAGCTCACGGCTTCTCATTTATATAAGGTACCTGTCCGGGATTTTATTGACAATAAAGCCATGGCCAGTGCGCCCATTGATGATCTAAAGCAGTTGGTGCCATCGGCTAGTGATTATTCTGCCATTCATTACCTCATTAACCACGAGGAGTTTCAATTATCGCCTGCCATGCAGGAAGATATCGAGAACATTGAACGCAGGCATGCCTTCAACCCCACCCGCACACAGGCCAACGAGATCTTGCAGCGCTATGGCCGCATTAAGCACATTATGCAGGTGGCCGTTTCCGAGCCCGATCCTATGCAGCAAACCATCCTGACCGACAAACTGGATAATGTACTGCTTCACAGGAAGTGGGGCTACCTCATTTTACTGGCGGTGTTGTTCATTCTTTTCCAAAGTGTTTTTTACCTGGCCCAATATCCCATGACTTGGATAGAGATGGCCTTTTCATCTTTCAGCAGCTCTTTGTCCCAATCGCTGCCCGACACCTGGTGGAGTGACCTGATCATCAATGGTATCATTGCCGGTTTAAGTGGAATCCTGGTTTTCGTGCCCCAGATCATGATCCTTTTTGCCCTGATCACGCTGTTGGAAGACTCTGGATACATGGCGCGTATCAGCTTTTTAACCGACAGGTTAATGCGCAGCGTAGGCCTTAATGGCAAAAGTGTAATGCCCCTGATCAGCGGATTTGCCTGCGCGGTGCCCGCCATCATGAGCGCACGGAACATAGAGAACAAAAAGGAACGCCTGCTTACCATCCTCATTACTCCTTTAATGAGCTGCTCTGCGCGTTTGCCTGTGTATACCATCTTAATTGGCCTGGTAATTCCCAACCATTACCTGCTGGGACTTTTCAGCGTGCAGGCCCTGGTGATGATGGGACTTTACCTCCTTGGCCTTGCCATGGGTCTCCTGGTTTCTTTTATTGCCAAATGGTTCATCAAAAGCAAAGAGCGCAGCTTTTTTATATTGGAATTGCCTACCTACAGGGCTCCAAGGGTGAAGAACATGGTGCAAACCATGGTAAACAAGGCAAGAATTTTTGTAACCGATGCGGGGAAGGTCATTATGGTGATAAGCCTGATATTGTGGGCATTGAGCACTTTTGGACCTGGACGGATGGGAGAGGTGCAGGAGCACTACCAAACAGAGATCGCTAAAAATCCTGCAAAAGCCGACTCATTGCGCATAGTGATGAATACCGCCAAATTGGAAAATTCCTATGCAGGTATATTAGGAAAATCTATTGAGCCCGGCATCAAACCTCTGGGTTACGACTGGCGCATAGGTATTGCCCTGATCACCTCCTTTGCAGCCCGCGAAGTGTTTGTAGGCACCATGGCCACACTTTACAGTGTGGGAGAAGATGAACAGGGATTATTGTTAAGAGATAAGCTGAGGGCTGCCAAAAAAGAAGATGGCACCCCGTTGTTTACCATGGCTACCGGCATTTCCCTGATGCTATTTTATTTGTTTGCCATGCAGTGTATGAGCACCCTGGCCATCACCCGCCGCGAGACAAAGACCTGGAAATGGCCCATCATCCAGTTCACCTACATGACCACCATTGCCTACGTCATGAGCTTTATTGCTTATCAGTTGCTGAAGTGATCCCATAATAATTTAGATACCTTCCGGGTCAGCTCCCAGGCTTCGTTGGATTTGGCATCCCAGCTTTGATCCTTATTGTTTTTAGTGTTGATGCAAAATACATATCGGGCTCCGCGGCCATTTACAAAAAGCACTTCACTGCGCGATTCATCCACAGCACCACCCTTGCTGGCCACAAAAACATCGGAAGGAATTTGTGAGATGGCATATTCATCCCAGTAATTCCGGCCCAGCATCCGAAGCATTTGGGCGCTGCGCTCAGGACTGATGATCTCACCCTTTACGATCTTTTCCATCAGTGTGGCCATTTCCCGCGGCGTAGTTTGTCCCCAGCCATATTGTGCACGGTTACCTTCTCTTCCCGGTGTCCTGGAGTTTACCCTTGTTGATTGAAATCCCAGGCTATCCAGGATGTTATTGATCCTGGTACCTGTGCCGGCCAGGCTTTGCAACCATAGGCTGGCAGTGTTATCGCTCATCACCAACATCAGCATCACCACCTTGCCTAGTTCAATTCTTTCCGTATCCTTAAAAGAACCCAGGATATCCACCCCGGCATATAAAAGCGAGTCGCGGTAAATAAGGGTCTGTTTCAAATCCAGCTCCCCTTTATTCACCTTATCCATGATGCCGGTCAGTATCGGCACCTTCACCATGCTGGCTGTAGGGAAAATGGTATCCTCGTTAATAGCCACCGTTTTGCCGTTCTTTAAGTTCTTCACATATATGCCTACCTGTCCATTGAAGCCTTGCAACAGGTCATGTACTTGCTTTTGAAGTTTTTTATCAGTTTTCTGGGCATAGCTGCTTGCTATCATAGCGAGACCAAGGAGGCTGAGTAAGATCTTCTTCATCTATAGAATTTAAATGGGTTTGCTTGTTGGCGTGAGGCTTAAATGTAAAACCAATTTTCCAACCCGTGGTCATCCATTTATACCCAATAAAGGACCTTACAGACATTAAGCATTGCCGTTATTGCTTACCCTTTTCTCAAACCAGGGGTCCAGCTCTGAAGCATTACCAGGTTTTATACTTGCCCTTCCAGGTTAAAGAGGGTAAACGCTGAATTATCCTTTACCGGGGCTCTAAGCTGCTTACTATGAATGATAAGATTACAACTCATATATAATGGGTTTGCAACAGGTCTGTGCCGGCTCTTTAAAGACCTGGTACAGACTCGGCACAGACATGGCGCAGACACGGCACAAACGCGATGCAGATACTAAGGAGCTACAAAGATTCCTTAACAACAGTTAGCAGTAAAACCGGCCCGCAATATTTACAAAACATTTGTTAAAGGAATGGTTGGTACCCAACGCTCCTTAGAATAACAAGGGTACTACTCTTAAAGAAATCAAATGAAAAGGACAGTACAACCATTAACTACACTGGCAATAGCATTCATGCTGTTTTTAGTTGCCTGCAAGAAACCAATTGACATAGTGCCAAATCCACCATCAACCCCGGGGCAGGTTACCCACCAGTTCCAGTTTGTATTAGACTCATTACCAGGAGAGGCTACCACAGGTATATCTAATGTATTTGCTATAGTAAGCCTGGTAAATGAACAGGGGGCTTTCGTTATCAATGCAAAAAAACTGTCGTTGAACTTTAGTGGTAAATACTATACAGAAAAGCTTCAATTGCCGGCTGGCCATTATAAGCTTACCAGGTTTATGATCATCAATGAAAACAATGTAACCCGGTTTGCCACGCCGGTTGCTAATTCTCCCAAAGCTGTCCAGGTCAACAATCCATTGAGCATTAACGTGAGTGTTCCCAACTCCAGCATGCTGATGGTGCCCGTACAGGTTTTGAAAATTGGGATAGGAGAAACTCCGAACAGCTATGGCTATCCCGAGGGATCGTTCAACCTTCCACCAGAAGGCCCCGGTGACCCTGTACCTGGCCTGCAATACTATACAGTGAAAGTAAAAGCAACTGTGAAGATTGGTGACATCATCTATGATAGTATTCCCGGCAGCCTGATGCTGGCCACCTGGGATGCCAATAATGAAAGAAGTGTGAGCTTCCATTCTCTAAAGGCAGGCATCAACGATGTGAGGTTACCTGTAAATGTGGCAAAATACCAGCTAAGGCTGGAGAAATGGGGCATAACCGATGAAGTGACGCTAATGAAAGCAGATGTAAAAGAGGGTATGAACATAGTACTGGGTGGAAAGAAAGCAACTAAAAAACTTGCATCGGAATTGACCTACAACCTGGTGGAAGGTGCATACAAGGCAATTAGTAAAACAGCGTATGAATACCTGCCTGATGGCAATATTAAAAAAATCATTTATTACCAGAAGAAGGCAGACAACACTCCCTATATTTCCATGAGTGAAGAATTTATGTACAACAATGGAAGGGTAGAAAAGATCAATAAGTATAATGAATCTCAAACCCTGTCTGGTTATATAAGCTTCAGCTACGATGCGCAGGGAAGGGTGGCAGCCATGGACCATAAAATAAATGGCGAGCAAACCATTGCATCTGTCAGCTACAGTAATGTGGTTTCAAGGCAGGAAGTGCAGATACACTACAGGTATCCCGGTAAGAATGTGGATATGAATTACTTTATGACCTTTGCCGGCGACAATTTAGTTGAATGCGCTGCCACTACGTTCAACCATTCCAGTGAATTGAGCCAATACTCATACGATTCAAATATTAATCCCTATGCACACATGAATTATCCCGATCTATTTCTTTCGCACAATTCAAAAAACAATGTGGCTGCCTCGCAACAAAGCTTCATGGCCAGTTATCCTGTGGCTGTAGTAAGGTCTTATAGCTATAAATATGATAACGAAGGATACCCTGTGGAGCTGGTCAGGGAATACAAATCACCCATAACCAACCAATACTTGTATACTACCAAAACCATTTATACTTATTAATTGATGAAAGGGCTCAGTTTTGAGTCCTTTCTTTATTATTATTTTACCTGGCAATTTGTGATCAAAGACTGTTAAGCCTTTCCACGGCCTGCTCCAATGTGGATTCCTTTTTAGAGAAACAAAAACGCAATACCTGGTGGTTGGTGTCCTGCTGGTAGAAAGAAGATACCGGAATGGTGGCCACTCCATGTTCCTTTGTCAGGCGAATAGCAAAATCCTTTTCCTTTTCTTCTGATATATCCTGGTATGAATACACCTGGAAATAACTGCCATAGCTGGGGATAGGTTTGAACCTGGTATTTTTCATTAATGCTTGCAGGTGGTCTCTTTTAGCCTGCAGAAAACTTCCAAGCTGCAAATAATGTTCTTTTTCTTTCAGGTAAGTGGCAAGCCCTACCTGCTTGGGAGTATCACAGGTGAAGCAGTTGAACTGGTGCACCTTGCGGAACTCGCTCATTAAATATTCCGATGCAATGCAATAACCCAGTTTCCACCCTGTGCAGTTATAAACCTTTCCAAAAGAAAAGCACACAAAGCTTCGCTCTAACAGTTCCGGGTAAGCTAAAACACTTTGATGCTTCAACCCATCAAAAATCAGATGTTCATATACTTCATCGCTGATGATGATGATGCGCGTGTCTTTTACTATGGCAGACAGTTGGCCCATATCTTCCTTACTCAACACACTTCCCGTAGGGTTGTGCGGTGAGTTTATCATGATGGCTTTGGTCTTTTCTGTAATGCTGCTTTTGACCTTGTTCCAGTCAATAGAATAAGCAGGAAAATCTAATTGGATAGGAATCGCTTTCGCACCATTGAGTTCAATAGCGGGTATATAGGAATCATATGCAGGTTCAAAAACAATGACCTCATCGCCGGGTTGCAAGATGGTGGTCAAAGCTGTGTACAAAGCATAGGTACCGCCGGGTGTTACCGTGACCTGGCTATCAGGATTGATCCTGGTTCGGTAAAGGTATTCCACTTTTTCAGCGATGGCTTCCCTTAAAGGTATGTACCCATTCATGTGAACATACTGATTGTGACCTTTTTTCATGGCCTCATTTACCAATGCGATCAAATCTTCACTCATTGGGTAATCAGGAAAACCCTGTCCCAGGTTAATAGCATTGTGCTCCACGGCCAGGGAACTCATTACCGTAAAAATGGTGGTGCCTACATTGGGTAGCTTGGAGGGAAATTGTATAGAGGACATAGTAATTGGCTATTCTGTAAAGAGTGCAAAATTAGGAGAATAGCATTGGGGAAACGGGAGCGCAGTACAAATAAGCTTGTAGTGATAACAAAAGAATGAATGCAAGTAAGGCCTATTAGCCAAAGAAGCAAAGCTGAAACCTTATCCTATCATAGCGGTAGCTTCAATCTCTATAAGGTATTCAGGAGCTATCAAACCTTTCACTTCTATCATGCTGGTGCAGGGCCTGATATCTTTAAAGTATTCTCCATGTGCTCTTCCATATTCTTCCCATTGGGCAATGTCTATGACAAACATGCGTGTTCTGACCACGTGGTGCAGCTCAGCACCAGCTTGCTTTAATACGGCTTCTATTTTCTGAATGATAAACTTGGTTTGCAGGTAAGCGCTTCCTTCTCCAATGATATTATTCTCCTCGTCCACGGCTACTGTACCTGTCACTTCCACTACGTTGCCCACTTTAACTGCACGGCTGTACCCTACAATGTCTTCCCATTTGGCGCCCGATGAATAATTAATTCTGGTGCTGGACATATTTGATAGATATGTTTTCCGGTTTAATTGGTGCTTCGCAATGAAAACGCAACAGTACCTGTGCCAGTGTGATCACATCCTTCTGGCAATATTCCACAATGCGATCAAGGTCCTTCTCCACCCAATATACTGAGTTGACCATGCTGCCGTCAATATCATCTTTGGGAGAAGGGATACCTAACACTTTGGCAAGCAACTTCAGGGAGGTGAAGCTTTTATAATCGCCAAACTTCCATAGCTCCATAGTATCGAGATGACGGATCTCCCAGGGCTTTCTGCCGGAAATCTTCAATGCCTCAGGTATTTCTATGCCATTAATGATCAGGCGGCGGCAGATATAGGGATAATCAAACTCTTTTCCGTTGTGAGCACAAAGGAATTTTTCGGCATCGCCGCTCCATTTCTGTAGCATGTCGCAAAACTCCTGCAGCAGCTTTTTCTCATCATCGCCGCAGTAGGATTTTAATACCAGCTTTTTATTTTCCCCGGTGCCCTGCAAACAGCCGCAGGAGATACAGATAATCTTTCCAAATTCTGCGTATATACTTGCCCGTGGGTACGCTGTTTCACTGGTCTCATCTTCACGGTTGCGGTTAATGATTCCCGCCTTCAGATCCCACAGTTCCTTCCAGTCTTCGGGTAAATGATTGTAGGTTTCAAACTGTGAAACGGTTTCAATATCCAGGAAAAGTATATTGTTGAAGTTCATAGTGTCTTGTTTTATCTGGCGGGAAGATGATCTTGCTCTTCAAAGCATAATTTACAAAAACTTATCGCCTTTATTCCTTTTTACTTCTGCCACGTATTGTTTGATCTCCTGTTCCTTATCCTTATGGCAGATCAGGAGCACGTCTTTGGTATCTGCTACGATAAAGTCTTCAAGGCCCTGCAATACCACCAGTTTTTTATCGGGAACATGCACCACGCATTTGGAGGTATCAAAGACAATGACATTGTTGCCTGCCACTGCATTTTCCAGGTAATCTTTTTCCATATTCTCCCATGCACTGTTCCATGTTCCCAGGTCGCTCCAGCCAAAGGAGGCAGGAATAACGAATACATTATCGGCCTTTTCCATGACACCAAAATCGATAGAGATGTTGGAGCATTGGGGATATATATTTTCTATGACTTCCTTTTCTTCTTCTGTGTTCAACTTCTCTTCTTCCGAGGCAAAGAGCTCGTACATTTCAGGCATATGTTTCTGGAAAGCATGAATGCCTCTTTTGATCTGCCAGACGAAGATGCCTGAGTTCCATAAAAAGTCACCACTGGCAATGAAGGTCTTAGCCAGTTCCTTATTGGGCTTTTCCGTAAAGGTCTTTACCTTATATACCTTTGGCACGGCCTCATCACCATCATGCTGTATATAACCATAGCCAGTATTGGGGTTGGTAGGGGTGATGCCAATAGTGACCAATGCATTGAAATGATTGACAAAGTTCAAAGCTTCCTCACAGGTTTCCAGGAACTTTTCTTCCTGCAATATCAGGTGATCTGCAGGCGCCACTATTAAAGAAGCCTCGGGGTTCAGCTGCTGCAGTTTAAAAGAGATGTAGGCAATACAGGGGGCTGTGTTTTTCCTGAAAGGTTCGCCCAGGATGTTTTCTGTTGGAATATGCGGTAGTTGCTGCGCCGTAATGCCAAGGTATTCATTGGCTGTCACTACATATATATTTTCAACAGGTACTAATTTGGCAAACCTTTCAAAGGTTTGCTGTATCAGGGTCTTTCCCGTGCCCAGGATATCGAGGAACTGTTTGGGATGACTAACCCGGCTCAGTGGCCAGAAGCGGCTGCCAATACCACCGGCCATAATGGCTACATAGGTATTTGTGTGCTTATGATGAATCTCTTGCTGCATGGGTTCTTGTTCTGTAGTATTGCTTTTCACTTCTGAAATCACTTTAAAATGCGCTGGATAGAATTCGTAAAGATGCCATTTTTTTATTACGCCGGCTATATCAATCCTTCTTTTACAAGGTCGTGCAAATGAATAATGCCCAGGTACCTTCCATTTTCCATAACCACTAGTTGCATGATCTCATTTTTTCTCATCAGGTCCAGGGCGTTAACCGCCATTTCGGTGGGTCCGATAGTCTTGGGATCAGGGGTTAAAATATCGCTGGCCCTTATGTGTTCAATGGTGGTGCTTTTTTCCAGCATTCTCCTGAGGTCTCCATCTGTAATGATCCCGGCCAGCTTGTCTTCACTGTCTAAAACAGCTGTTACGCCCAGCCTTTTTTTAGTCATTTCCATGATCACTTCCTTTACAGGCTGATCGTGGCGCACTTCTGGTCTTTCATTTTCCACATACAGGTCAGATACCCGCAGGTAGAGCTTCTTGCCCAAGGCACCCCCGGGGTGCAGCTTGGCAAAGTCTTCCATATTAAAGCCACGCTTCTCCATCAGGCAAACCGCTATGGCGTCGCCCATCACCATTTGGGCCGTGGTGCTGGTGGTAGGGGCCAGGTTGTTAGGACAGGCCTCCTGGTCTACCGTGGTGTTCAGCACAAAATCGGCCTTGCGGGCCAGAAAAGACCTGGTATTCCCGGTAATAGCTATGAGGCAGTTGCCAAAATTTTTGACCAGGGGCACCAATACCTTGATCTCAGCGCTTTCACCACTTTTTGAGATGATGATCACTATATCTTCCTGCTGCACTATGCCCAAATCGCCATGGATGGCGTCGGCCGCATGCAAAAAGACCGAAGGTGAGCCGGTGGAATTGAGGGTAGCTACTATTTTTTGAGCAATGATGGCGCTTTTGCCAATGCCGCTGATTACTATGCGCCCCTTGCAGGCTGCTAGCCTGTCGATGGCGTTGTCAAACTGGTCATCCAGCATGCTAGCCAGGCGGCTAATGGCCGCCGCTTCCATTTCAATGGTCCGGAATGCGGCTTTTCTTATAGAATCTTTTATTTCCAAGGCCTCAAAATTAGATGATTTGGTGTCAAAAGAGGTTTTCCAAAATTGGTTGTCATTTTAACTATTTTAACTTTCAAATGCGGGCACTCCTCGCTAAATTCGCTTGCCTTTTTGACCAACTGCCTTCCGGGGCTCCGCCATCCACCTCATTAGTAAGAAATTTCTATTATTAGGTTAAAAAGCAAGGCCACTCCAGAGTGCTGTTTCTAAAGGGCAAGATTTATCTATAAGCTTTATTCAAAGCTAAAATTGAAAGAAAATGCCTACCGCAAAGAAAAACCCTGGCAAGAAAACTAAAGCCAGTCCAGGAAAAGGAATTGATTTACGTGCTGCCCTGCAGGAATATTTTGGTTTCAAAGATTTTAAAGGACAACAACAGCAGATCATAGAATCCCTGCTATCGGGCCGGGATACATTCGTTATTATGCCCACCGGCGGAGGCAAAAGCCTCTGTTACCAGCTCCCGGCTATGGTGAGCCCTGGTGTGGCTATTATTGTAAGCCCGCTCATTGCCCTGATGAAGAACCAGGTGGACCTGGTAAGAGGATACAGCAGCAATGATGATGTGGCCCATTTTTTAAACTCCACCCTCTCTAAAAAAGAGATCAGGGAAGTGCACGACGACCTCAAATCCGGTCGTACTAAAATGCTCTATGTAGCCCCTGAAACCCTTACCAAACAAGATAATCTTGATTTTTTCAGCGACCTCCAGATCTCCTTTTTCGCGGTGGACGAGGCTCACTGTATCTCGGAGTGGGGTCATGATTTCAGGCCGGAATACCGCCGCCTGAGAGATATGATGGATATCATCAACCCGGATATTCCCGTAATTGCCCTGACAGCCACGGCCACACCGAAGGTGCAGAGCGATATTGTGAAAAACCTGGGACTACGCAAGCCTGAGATATTTATATCCTCCTTCAACAGGGACAACTTATACTACGAGATCCTTCCCAAGATCAAGAAGGATGAAACACTGAAAAGCATTGCCCGCTTCATAGTTCAAAGCAAGGGTAAAAGTGGTATCATATATACACTGAACCGCAAAACCACAGAGGAGCTGGCCGATATGCTGATGGCCAATGGCATTAAGGCTGTGGCCTACCATGCCGGCCTGGATTCCAAGCTGCGTGCAGAAAGACAGGACCAGTTCCTGAACGAGGATGTGCAGGTTATTGTGGCTACCATTGCGTTTGGAATGGGTATTGACAAGCCGGACATCCGCTTTGTGATCCATTTTAATATCCCCAAATCCATAGAAAATTATTACCAGGAGACTGGCCGTGCCGGCCGTGATGGCCTGGAAGGGAAGTGCATCCTGTATTATTCTCATAAGGATGTGTCGAAGCTGGAACACCTGATGCGTGACAAGCCTTTGAGTGAAAGGGAAGTAGGGGCACAGCTCATCAATGAATCGGTAGCCTATGCGGAAAGTGGGGTATGTCGCCGGAAGGTGCTATTGAGCTATTTTGGTGAAGAATACACCGTGGAAAACTGCGGCAACTGCGACAACTGTAAGCATCCGAAAGAAAAGATCGAAGCCAAACAGAATGTAGTTCAGGCTTTACAGGTGATTAAAGCCCTGGATGAACGCTTTGCTACGGACTACGTGGTGAAGATCATTACCGGCCATTTAACGCCGCAGATCAAGATGTTCCGCCATGAAGGATTGCCTGAATTCGGCATAGGGAAGCAGCAGCCTGATCATTTTTGGAACTCATTGCTGCGACAAATGCTGTTGGAAGACCTCCTGAAAAAGGATATAGAAGAATATGGAGTGCTTAAGATCACTAAGAAAGGAAACGACTTCCTGAAAAAGCCGAAATCTTTCATGGTTGTACTGAACAACCTGTTTGAAGAAGCTAACGAGGATGATGAAGAAGGAACGGATTCCGCTGCAGGCGCTGCCACCGATGAGAAGTTGTTCACCATGCTGAAAGAGCTGAGGCAGAAAGAGGCCAAGCGCAAGAATCTTCCTCCATTTGTCATCTTCCTGGAAACATCGCTTCAGGATATGGCCACTATGTATCCTACCACCACCGACGAACTGGCCCGTTGCCAGGGTGTAAGTAAGGGTAAGGCATTAAAATATGGAAAGCCATTTATAGATGTGATAGCCCAGTATGTAGAAGAGAATAATATTGAGAAGCCGGATGATTTTGTGATGAAGAGCGTGGTGAATAAGAGTGGCAACAAGGTGCACATTATTCAGCAGGTAGATAAGAAGATACCGCTGGAAATGATTGCCAAAAATAAAGATCTGCGCCTGGATGCCTTGCTGGAGGAAATGGAAACCATTGCGGCCAGCGGTACTAAGCTGAACCTGGACTATGCCATTGACCAGATGCTGGATGAATATGAGCAGGAAGAGATCATAGACTATTTCAAGGGCTGTGAGACTTCCTCACTGGATATTGCGCAGCAGGAATTGTCTGACAGTAATTATAACTGGGAGCAGTTAAAAATAATGCGCATCAAGTTCCTGAGCGTATATGGCAACTAATAAGGGGGAGAAGAATTTTTGGAAAACTATTCACAAGTTTTCCTCTTTATATCGGTTAGTTCCTTATTTTTGCTGCCCCGAATAAAAGAATAGCAAACCTTAGTGTTTGATCTTCAATTGTTCAAGGAGGTGCGGTAGCTCAGTCGGTAGAGCAAAGGACTGAAAATCCTTGTGTCGGCGGTTCGATCCCGCCCCACACCACGGAAAAGAGATCACAGATATGTGGTCTCTTTTTTTGTGCCTCGTTATTATATATGTAGACTGGAAGATATCCTTACCATCCCAATAAAATTTCAGCCGGGAATTGCTCCTAAAACAGCAAAGGCGTTCCTAGTTGGGACCACTATCAATTCCTGGTTTTCTCAATTCAGCCACTTCATTTGCTATCAAAATGAAAACATTCCAGCTAAGGCCTTTGGTGCTGGGCCACCAGGAATCGGTGGTCGTCCATTTTGTAGGAATGAATTCTTTGCTGAACGGCCATTTAGGATTCAAATTGATCTCTGCCCAGATCCTATTCTCCATCATAGGTAGTGCCTTGCTCCAACCATGTTTTAACCCGGTTACATAGGCGCAATATTCTGATCGGAACCAGCTTCCTCCATTATAATAATAGCCATCATTCTTTCCATCTATGTAATTCTCTTCTCCAAATTTTTCAAAGGGTTGATAATCTTTTCTGAAGTAAGAAAACTTATTGCCCTTGCCAATCACCCTGATCAAGATAGGTGCGGTTGTTCCCAACTGCGGATGTGGCGCATTTTGATTTTTATTAAGCAATGGGGTTTTATCCAGGTGATTGATAACCATCTCGTCGGTCAGCATTTTTTCATTGAATAACCATATAGATAAGAATTCCGGTTCAAGGTCTACCAGGGAAATCAGGTCAGGATACTTAGTATCAAATAGTAAATGTTTGCGGGTTGGATCATAAAAATTACGGTAGGTAGCTACGGCCTTATTTATGTATGTATCGCTCACTTCATCATAGCCTAATGCCTTGATGGTTTTCAAGGCTACGGCAAACATTCCCTGGTTGGCCGCCAGTCGCTTGGTTTTTGGAACATAATCAATTACATCAATCTAGTTCAAGGGAAAGTGTGCTTCGCAAATACCATCCCGGTCGGGATCAAATTCATTCAACACATAATCAACGGCCCGGTCTATTTTTTCTTTTGGCAGCTGTGTATAGAACCTTCTTTTATTCAGCAAGGCCCATTGCAACCATAAGATGGTGGCTTCGTTATCTTTTACTTCAACAGAACCCATGGAAGGAGTGATGATGGTCCCGATCGCACCATTCGCTGTTTGTGTTTTGCCCCATTTCTCCCAGAGATTTAAATTGAGGTATTTATCATTGGTGGCCACTGTTGAAAAATAGGTATCCCGGTTATACATGTCGGGAGCATAATTCATGTTTGGAACAAGGAATGGAGAAAAATCATTGATGTCTGAAATCCAGGTGAGCATATTCACATTGGCATACATCATTTTTTCAATGTCAGAACCCCGGAAACCCATGCCTTCGGCAAGCCTTGTTTGACAGGAGATCATAAACTGGTGCTGTGATTGCCAGGGCTCAATAAAAATATAACCCGTCTTTTTAATGGTATCTCCCTGTGGCAGCATGTTATAAGGTTGAGATGACACCTTGTGTTGTACCATACTGAGATCTTTTATGTCAAGGTGAACATCCTTATTTGTAGCCGGACCAATGAATACTGAAATGTCATCATTCCCAATGTATGGTATCAATATACTCCCTTTGAAACTTCTCCAAACCGAATCATTTGCAGGGAAGTTGTCAATGTATTTTATGCCATGCTCCAGTTCAACAGTTTTTTTACCACCCCTGACCCTGAATAATTTTAAAACCACAGGCGAATTTCCTCTTGCCTGGAAAGAAACCGTATATACATTTTGGCCGGGAAGATGAATGATCCCTTCCGCACCTGCCGGACCGGCCTTTTTGCCTTTAAAAGAAATAGTATTCCCTTTCACTATTACCTGTAATTTCCCAAGGGGTTTTAATCGATCACTGATGTTAATGGCGGAATCCTTCGCATTATCCAGGTCATAGTATTCACCATAAGTTTGTTTAAGGAAATAATGGCCTCTTTTATTATCAACAGAATCAGAAATAGAGAAAAGGGATACATCGGCCAACTTTCGCATACCCACAAACCCTCCGCCATTTTCAGTATACCTGCGCCTGGTATTTCTTGTGTATTGATTTTTATATCCCGCATCAGTAAGAACACCCACCACATATTTCCCTGATATGAAACCCATTGCCGGAAACATTTCATGTATCCATCCTCCGGGGAAATTATTCTCTTCGAAGGTTACAAACTGTTTGGGAGCAACTGCTGGAGAAGTCTTCTCTTCTAAAATATATTTTACGTGTGGCATTGATGACTGAAACAGGCGAACTTTTTTTCTTACCGCATTTTCATTCACCAGTGTGTAAATAGTTTCAGCAAACAAATCCATTGTAAGCTCAGGTATAAAAACTTGGCTGGTTAGGCGAATCTCCTTGGCTGAAACCTGGTTGATGCTTGCCTTTGGTGCTAATAGCTTTGTACTAGCGCTTCCATCGGTATTTGATAGAAATATTGAAAAGGGCGCTTCGTCAACTGCCAGGGCGACTCCATTGTATAATACCCTCACGGAATACACTGAGTCATTGTATACTGGTTCTATGGCTATTCCCTGTGCGTTCACACAATTGCTAAGAAACTGGGAAATAATAAACAGCAGGATAATAGAAAATCTTTTGGAATGTGCAGCCATAAGCAACAATCACCTTACAATATTATTTCCAGGAAAAAGTAACCTGTACACATAAAACTCTGCTATAGATAAGATCTCTGAATTCACCACAATTAAAGAATTGGTAGTATAGCCTGTGAGATTATTTCATACTCGTTTGCCAGGACTTTTCCACTTCTTCCTTTTCTGGAAGGACAACATAGCTGGCTACATACACTTTCTGGTTTTCATCAAGTGCATAGTCAGATCCGATAATATCCATTGACTTATCAACATACAAAAAGCTGCAGTTCATGCAATTGAACACCGGCATGATTTTGCTGAAATTGATCTCTCCTTTATTGCTCGGGGCAAGGAAGCCGGCAGACTCTGTTCGCCAATTGTAAAAGCTGACAGGCTGCTTGTTCAGGTTCTGCACTTCTTTCAGACTCATGCCACAATACAAGCCCTGGTTGGAACGCCACCGGGATAGCATAACCGCATTGACATTATTGTTTCCTTCATGCTGCAGCTGCTCGCCAATAATGATGAAGGCGATATCCTTAAGGTTTTCCTGGTCCTTCCAAATGAATATAGCCTGGTGACTGGTGTTAGGAAAAATGACGCTGCACTTACCGGTCATGGTTTTAGAGAACATAAATGAATCTGCCTTTACATTGGATTTACCAAAGGCAGCTACCAGGTATTCATGGGCATCAAGGTTCAATAGATCCTCGGCATAGTTAATATTGCGTGGATCAGGAATGTTTTTCTTGTAAGCTTCGATAAGGTATGTGTAGGAGCTATCAACCATTTTCCGGGAACAGCTCATCTGCCACTGCTCTTTTTGAAATAATAAAGCTTTATTGGAATCCGTAGGTTCATTGTAATGAAATTGCTCTGACTTTAATTCATTGATAAACGCTACCCATTCTTCTTTATTGGTGGTGCTGTATAATAATCCTGGATTATCTACATGTTCCTGTAGCTGAAAATTGCGCGATACCTGAGTAGAGTCTTTTTTATCGACCTTGGTTTGCGAGTAACCAATTACGTTGTTTTCGGAAAGGAAAGATCTTTTGAATCCTTTTTTCTGCAGATGGTTTTCCAGTTTGTTCGGGTTAAGCTCTAACAAGCCCCTTATATCTTTATAAGATACCTGTGCCAACACACCATACCCAATAAGGGTAGAGATCAAAACCAGGCTTAACCTTTTCATGAGTCTTTTGATTTAGCGAACAATGCGCTTTTTTCAAGGTTGGATCACGAAAGGCTTTTCAAAGAAGTATTTATGGATTACTAAATTACAGCAATTATTGTATTATCAAATCATGGACCAGCCCTATTTTTCCGCCTTACGACGCACTACCAGGTACCAATCATGCTCAAGGGGCAGGTAACCATATTCATAACAAAAGTTATACACATTGCCTTTTTTATTGGTGTATGTGTGTGTCAGGTAGTTGAAATGGAAGCCCTGTTGTAATAATTTTTCCTTATTGGTCTTACCCATATCTTCTGCTCCAAGCACATGCTCCAGGATACGGCGGTTCTTGAGTAAGATGTTATTAATATTCCTTACGGTACTGCTGGAAGAAGCCTTTAGTTGATTGTTATACGCATTACGGCAATAATCATTGCAGAACTTTTTATCAGCCCTTCCCTGAAGGCTTTTATCGCAGGCAAGGCATTTCCGGGTGGAAACGGCAGAAAGCATGGTTGGTCTTTTCCCCAAGATAATCAATTCTCTATCCGTGTACAAACGGCTAAATTTCTATCAATAATTTATTAGAAGCTTCTCTGTGTACAATATTATGATGGGGTGCCAACAGCAAAAAGGGTGATCATGATATTGAGCCCGGTACCTGTTAAACCTATTGGGTAAGACATAAAAAGTACCAGGCTAATACAAGCGCCTGGTACGCGGTAGTAATCTTTTTCTTTAAATAATATCCACTAAGTTTTTATTGGCAGGCCGGCAGATCTGATGGGAAAGAGGTTCCATATTGATTATTGCTCCAGCAGTTTCCAGTTCCTGTTGCCCCTATGGCTGGTCCCAGCCAAAGCAGGTCAGCAGCAAAAGAAGCAGGGAAAGCCGAAGGCTGGGGATTCAAACCATTTTCTTTGACCTGGTTACTTACAATTTTTACATGGTCCGAAACGGGGTCAATGCCAGGTGTAGGTCCTAGCAGCCCGGTACTAACCACGGCAATGCCAGTGTATTGATTGCCTGTTACATGATTGTCTTCTACCATCATATCGTCTGCTCCTAAAATCAGTATGCCTATACCACTGGGCAATATGGCCTCGAGCTCCGTGGGATCGTTTTGCAGGTTTATATGGTTATTATCCCGAACCTGGTTCTTTGTAATGGTAATATTGGAAGATTGTGACAGTGATTTCCCGGGCACCAGTAAGTTCAAAATGCCAGCGGCGTTATCATACACATGGTTTTTGTCAATAGTTATGTTCATGGCATTTTCAGTTTCTATACCTATTGTATTAGCATAGGCTTTGTTTTGGAAAACAGATACACCAGTGGATTCTCCTACAAAGATCCCTGTATCCTTCTGCCCGGTTGATTCGCAATGCTCTATCGTGGCATTGATGCAATCCTGTACAAACAATCCAAATTCCTCCGTGTTGTTTCCAATAGCTGTGACATGCGATAACAACAGCCCATCTATTCCTTTTATTTCCACCGCTCTTTCACCAAACCCTTTCACAGTAACACCACTTAAACTGAAACCATCCGCTCCTCTTACTACCTTGACCCCAATGTCTTTGCCACCTGGATTTTCAATAACAACATCACCTTCACCTGAAACTGTGATACCGGGTTTATCCACCACTATATTTTCTTTATATGTGCCGGGTTGAATTTTGATAATGGTGCCTGCACCAGCATTTGTTACAGCAGCTTGTATAGAATTCCCGGGCTGAACAAAGACAATGATAGCTTTAGCGTTTTGGGATTGTCTTAAGATAAGTGCATCATTAGCTTGTGAATTTTCCAGAGTCATTTCCTTACGGCAACTGGTTGCAATTAATAATGTTGACACAAACAGGCAACAATAGAATTTCATGCTGGATCCACCCCAGTTGTTTTGGCTTTTGTAACCTTTTACTTGTTTCATGTTTTTTGATTTGATTAAGTTGAATAGATATCATGTACATGTAACTTTTCATAAAGGCGGTGATACTTTTCGTGGGGTATAATTCTAAAGCTGACCTTCCACATTCTGTAAATGAGTAGCCATATGAATGATCTTCGGCTTAGCTTTTATGGTAGATGCATAGCCAGGCCATAATCATTTTAAAGATTTGCTATCCTTGCTTTTTTGTAGGATTTGAATACACAAAGATTGCCTGTGAACCTGAGGCATAAATGCTTCTTTTCATATTTAATTGCCAGGCTAACGGGGAAATTTCCTTTCACTAAACTAAATTCTTATAGAGGCCTTATAAAATTGAATTTTGCTAAGTGCATATTATTAATTGCTTTTTTTGCAAAAAGCCCCGTCACTATACATTGGATGTTTTAAGGGGTTTTACTTCCAGGCACATTGGTATAGTTGTCTGGTTGCACTCCTAATTGATCCTTTACCTGATTACCTTGTTTTTAAATCCTGCAACCTATTTGTACTGCAGGTTATAATATGAAGCGCCTATCCTTGATATTTCTTATTCCCAGATAATCAATTCTCTATCCGTGTACAAACGTTTATAAACGGGTATAGACGAAAGCAAACGGTTAAAAACCGGATACGGCTTTTTTGTGACCCCATCTTTGTCCTGTCAGCCGAACGGCGCCTGGCTGACTGGAATAAATAAATTAATAATCGCTCCGTAAAAAATCAAGCGGCACAAATTCAAGGTTATGTACGCACTTAAAAACAAAGTTCAACTGATTGGCAACCTGGGCAGCAATCCCGAGATCAAAACACTGGAAGGTGGTAAAAAACTGGCTCACCTGAGAATCGCCACCTCAGAAATATACCGTAATGCAAAAGGAGAAAAAGTAACTGAGACCCAATGGCATAATCTGGTGGCCTGGGGCAAGCTCGCTGAAATTGCCGAGAAGTATTTGACCAAGGGCTCAGAAGTAGCTATTGAAGGAAAGTTGACAAATAGAACCTATAATGATAAAGATGGAGTGAAGAAATACTTCACTGAAGTGCAGGTCAATGAATTACTGCTGTTGGGCGACAAATCTTCTAAATGATCTGTTGGTGGCTTTTCTGTGCTGGTGGTGAGTCGTTTCATCACCAGCTTTTTATTGATTCTTATTCAATTAAAATCATCTTAATTAAGCATTGATTAGCAGGTTTCAAGACCCAATTGAATTATTTTTATAGCAGAACATCATGCAGAAAACAGACG
>JAEZLJ010000169.1 GCA_023415275.1 Bacteroidota bacterium | reverse complement strand
GCACGGAGTATCCCGGGCGTAGATAGGGGGATCCTATACCGGAGGTAGGAAGGAGCACGGGAGCGGACCAGGGGGAAAAGTAGTGGTACCCTTTCATTCCCACTGGTCTTTGCAACTCTTTAACCTGTTTTGCACTCTTTTTAGATATTTTTACGAGATAGATTCAAGCTATGAAATTTACTGCCACCCTACTTGCTGCTTTTATTTCTCTATCGCTTTTTGCCCAGAACGGCTATGAGATCAAGGTTACCTTGAAGCCATTTAAGAACCAATGGATCTACCTGGGTCATTATTATGGCCGGCAACTGCCCATTGTGGATTCGGTGATGCTGAACGATAAAAGCGAGGGTGTTTTTAAAGGCGATAAAAAGCTGGGAGGAGGCATTTACCTCGTGGGCTATCCCGACAGGGCCCAGAACTTCGAAATATTGATAGATAAAAACCAGGAGTTTTCCATACTGGCCGATACTGCCCATATTCAAAAAGTAAGCTTTACCAACTCGCCTGAAAATGTGGCATTCAAAGCCTACCAGGAATTTATGACCACCAATGGCCGCGCCATTGATGCCCTGCTGGCCAAAAGAAAGGGCGCAGCCATGGAAGATTCTGTAAAGCTGACCGCCCAGATAGAGGTGTTAAATAAAAAGATCAGGGAATACAGGCAATCGCTTATGACCAAAGAGCCTCAAAGTTTCCTGGCCGTGTTGTTGAAGGCCATGAAAGAACCAGAGGTGCCCAAGAATGACCCGGCGGAAAAAACGGATTCTTTGTTTGCCTACCATTATTTCAAAAAGCATTATTGGGATGATGTGAACCTGATGGACGACCGCCTGGCCCGCACGCCTTTCTTTGATGCGCGGGTGGATAAATACATGGAGAACCTGGTGTACCCGGCTGCCGATTCGGTGATCAAAGAGATGGACTGGATGATGAGTTATGCCAATGTGAACGATGAAATGCAGCGCTTCATGCTCTTAAAATTCGTCAACCGATACCTGAACCAGAAATACATGTGGGAAGATGCTGTATTCGTGCATCTTTTTGAAAAGTATTTTGCCCAAAAGGATTATCCCTGGCTCACCGAAAAAGGAAAGAAACTGATCACGGACAGGGCCTACAGCCTTATGGCCAATATTATGGGTTCGCCTGCCGCCGAAATAGAATTGCCCGACAGCCTGGGGCAGAAAAAAAGCCTGTATGGCGTAGAAGCCCCTTTTGTGCTGGTGGCCATCTGGGACCCAACCTGTGGACATTGCAAAGAAACGTTGCCTAAGCTGGATAGCATGTACAGGGCCAAATGGAAAGGCTATGGATTAAAAGTGTTTGCCCTGGCCAAGGAAACCGATGGTACCCGCAAGGACTGGACATCATTTATCAGCGGACATCACCTGGGTGATTGGGTGAATGTGTATTATTCCAAGGAAGATGACCGGGCCCGCACCAGCGCTAATATTCCCAGCTATTCGCAGTTGTACGATGTTCAAACTTTTCCTACTTTGTACCTGCTTGATAAAGACAAACGTATCATCGCCAAGAAGGTAACGTTTGAGCAGGTGGATGAAATATTGCAATACAAGCTCAAAAACCGCTAAAGGAACTATGAAAAAACTAATTGCTTTTGGTCTTCTCTGGGCCTCATTTTCGGCTTCAGCCCAAACCTTATTCCACTACGGGAAAGACTCTGTTTCAGTGAACGAATTCCTGAAAGCTTATCAAAAGAATAATACCGGCGCCCGGTCCGAGAAAGCTTTTATGGACTACCTGGACCTCTATATAGCCTCCAGGCTCAAGATAGCTGAAGCACGGGCTAAGGGGTATGATACCCTGCCACAGATTGTAAGTGACCTGCAAAGCCTGAGAGATCAAATACTACCTTCTTACCTCACCGATAAGGAAAGCAAACAAAAACTTGTACGTGAAGCTTTCTCCCGTGCACAGAAAGATATTCACCTGGCGCACATCTTTATTGCTGCCAAAGGTGCCGATACAGTGGAAGCCCGCAAGACACTGGTAGAACTGCAGGCAGAGCTGAAAAAGGGTAAGTCGTTTGCCGAACTGGATCAAAAATATTCCGACGATCCTGCTGCTAAAAACAATGGCGGGGACGTGGGTTATATCACGGTGTTTAACCTGCCTTACGAATTGGAAAACCTGGCTTACGCTACGCCTGTAGGAAAAACATCTATGCCTTACCGTTCAAAAGCCGGTTATCATATTTTTAAAAACCTGGGTGAAAGAAAATCACCAGGAAGAATGAAAGCGGCGGAGATACTTTTGGCTTTCCCGCCGGAAGCAGATGAAGCTACAAAAACAAGCGTTAAAAAATTAGCTGATTCATTGTACAACAGGATACAAAAAGGAGATGATTTTGGAAAGCTGGCATTGCAATTCAGTAATGATATAGTGTCAGGCGCTTCAAACGGACAGATGCAGGAGTTTGGAACAGGCGACTATGATCCTGTATTTGAAAAGACCGTATTTGCCATAGCTAAAGATGGTGACATTACCCCTCCCTTCCTGACGCCATATGGCTACCATATTGTAAAAAGGATCAGTAAGATACCCACGCCATCGCAACCCACTACTGCAGCTTTAACAGAGATGCAGGCTAAGGTGGAGCAGAACGACCGCATCAACACTACTAAATCCTTGCTGGCAAAGAAAATAATGAAGGATGCCAAATTCAGAAAGGCTGCTTTCGATAATAACCAACTCTGGGCCTATTCTGACAGTGTGTTCAATCATCAATCACCGAGGACAGCTTTGCAACTTAACAGCGAAAGTCCTTTGTTTACCCTGGGAAAAGAAAATGTTACGGTGAATGACTGGATCAACTATGCACAAAACTTCAGGTACCGAGCAGATGGCAGCGGTATTAAACCCTATACCCAGGTAATGGATGAATTTGTGGAGGCGAGCGCAATTGATTATTATCAAAAGCACCTGGAAGATTATAACGAGGATTTTCGCCAGCAGGTGAATGAGTTCAAAGATGGCAACCTGTTCTTTGAGATCATGCAAAGAGAAGTATGGGGACCTGCTCAAAACGATTCTGCTGCCCTGGTGTCTTACTACAATGCACATAAGAGTAAATACAATTGGAAGCAAAGTGCAGATGCAGTGATCTTTTATGCTAATGATCTGGCCAGTGCCAATGAACTGGCCACAGAGCTAAAAAAGAATCCATCACAATGGAGAGCGCTGGCAAGTGAGAGAAGTGAGAAGATAGCGGTTGATTCTTCCAGGTTTGAACTGGAGCAAATACCCAACCCTTCGAATGTTTCTGTAACCGCAGGAACCATCACGGCACCTCTGGTGAACAAGTCGGATAACACCGCTTCCTTTGCCTATATATTGAAATATTATCCGCAAACAGAGCCCCGCAATTTTACTGATGCCAAAGGATTGGTGATCACCGATTACCAGGCACAGTTGGAAAAGGACTGGCTGGAAAATCTGAAGAAGAAATACCCGGTGGTAATGAACCAGAAGGCGTTGGAAGATTTAAAGAAAAAGAAAAAGTATTGAATCATACATAGCAAGTAAAAAAGAAGAGGCTTAACACAAAGCCTCTTTTCTTTTTTATAAGATCTCTTTCACCACGTTGGAAATAATATGGGGCTTTCCTAAAGTATAATAGTGCAGCACAGGAACCCCTGCCTCTTTTAATTCTTTTGATTGCTGCAGCAGCCATTCTGTGCCTACTATTTCCACGTCTGCATCGGTCTTGCATTTCAGTATTTCGCCTGATAGCTCAGCGGGTATGTCCACATGGAAGGTCCGGGGTACCACTGTAAGCTGCTTTTTGGTGCTTATAGGTTTAAGTCCCGGAATAATGGGCACTGTGATGCCCGCATTGCGGCAGGCAGTTACAAAGTCAAAGTATTTCTTGTTATCGAAGAACATTTGAGTGGTGACATATTCAGCACCTGCATCCACTTTGGCCCTGAGATATTGAAGGTCCGTTTGCATATTGGGCGCTTCAAAATGCTTTTCAGGATAACCAGCCACTCCAATACAGAAGTTGGTCTTTACTGCATTTTTCAAATCCTCCTCCAGGTAGATGCCATTGTTCATATTGATCACCTGGTGCATCAATTCTATGGCGTAGCGATGCCCACCTGGTTCTGGTTCGAAAAAGCTTTCATTCCTCGGCGCATCGCCCCTGAGCACCAGAACATTGTCTACGCCCAAAAAGTTAAGGTCGATCAGGGCATCCTCTGTCTCCTGCCTGCTGAAGCCTCCACAAATAAGGTGCGCTACCGCATCTACCTTATAGCGGTTTTGAATGGCAGCACATATACCTACAGTACCCGGCCTTTTGCGTACCTCCACTTTATCGAAAGTGCCATCGCTTTTACGCTTGAACATGCTTTCGCTACGGTGATAGGTAACATTAATAAAGGAGGGTTTGAATTCCAGTAAGGGGTCAAGATGCTCCCAAAGGGCATTGATACCTTTTCCCTTTAATGGCGGCAATATTTCGAAGGAAATATGGGTTCCTTTGTCTTCCCTGATGTGGTCGATTACTTTCATAAAGTGCCGCAAACTTAGGTAAAGTTGATAAGTTGAGGGCGTACAAGTTGTTCCACACCATATTGCTTCTGCATTATAGCCTGGTTAATTGAAAAGGTTCTTTTTTGATAGTTCCAACAGGATACTCCCTACGGTTTAACGGTTTGGCAAGCATTGAAACAATTATTTTTACCAAAACTTTCTTTTTGAGCATTAGAATACATACCAATGAACTGGTAAAGCGATATGGTGACAGAACGGTGGTCAATCATACATCCATTGAAGTAAAGCAAGGCGAGATAGTGGGGTTGCTGGGACCTAACGGGGCCGGAAAGACCACTACCTTCTACATGGTGGTAGGCTTGATCAAGCCCGATGAAGGGGAAGTTTTTCTAAATGATGAAAACATTACGCCTTTAGCCATGTATAAAAGGGCCAGGATGGGAATAGGATACCTGCCGCAGGAAGCATCGGTTTTTCGCAAGCTGAGTGTGGAGGATAATATAAAGGCCGTACTGGAAATGACAAAGCTTTCTAAAAAGGAGCAAAAGGAAAAGCTGGAATCTTTGCTGCAAGAATTTAGACTGCAACATGTGCGCAAAAGCCATGGAGATGTTTTAAGCGGGGGAGAGAGAAGAAGAACAGAGATCGCCAGGGCGCTGGCCGTGGACCCCAAGTTCATATTGCTCGATGAGCCCTTTGCAGGGATTGACCCAATTGCGGTAGAGGATATCCAGGCCATCGTAGCCAAATTAAAGTTTAAGAATATAGGCATATTGATCACTGACCATAACGTAACAGAAACCCTGTCTATCTGTGACCGCGCCTACCTGCTTATTGAGGGCAAGATCTTTAAACATGGTACCGCTGAAGAACTGGCTGAGGACGAACAGGTGAAAAAGCTGTACCTGGGAAGGAATTTCGAATTAAAAAGAAAGGACTACCTGCTGCAGGATTTTAATCCTGAAGCAGTGACAGATAGTTTGTAACAAATCCTGATATTCTATAAATGTTTAAACTGAGCTCCATGGCTCAGTTCGCTATATAATTCCATAGCTGATTTTCCGCTTTAAAATGATTCTTCTTTCGTATTTTGCCCCGACTCATGAAGTTGCTTAGCCCTGCCATATCACGTTTTGCACGCTGGCGCCTTTGGTCCATTGAAAAATGGGTGAGCGATGCAGCCAGCAACCAGTTTGATGTGTGGCAGGACCTGCTGGCGGCAGGTCAATATACAGCCTTCGGCAGAGCCTATCATTTCTCACAGATACAATCGCTGGAAGAATTCAAAAGAACTGTTCCTATACAGGATTATGATAGCCTGAAACCCTACATCGACAGGATGATGAAAGGGGAAGAGAACATCCTGTGGAATACTCCTATATCATGGTTTGCCAAAAGCAGTGGCACTACCAGCGATAAAAGCAAATTCATTCCGGTGAGTGAAGAAAGCCTTCAGGATAACCATTATAAAGCGTCAAAGGATGTACTAAGCTTCTATTACGCTTCTCATCCTGAAAGCGACCTGCTTACAGGCAAGAGCCTGATCATTGGAGGCAGCCACCAGATCAGCCAGGTAAATGAAGAAGTACATTATGGCGACCTGAGTGCGGTGATCGTTCAAAACTCTCCATTCTGGTCAAACTGGATCAGGACACCTGATACCTCCATTATATTAATGGACGAGTGGGAAAGTAAGATCGAGAAGCTGGCGCAATCTACTATATTGGAGAATGTGACCTCCATGGCCGGGGTGCCTACCTGGCTGATCGTTTTATTAAAACGCATCCTGGAGATCACGGGCAAGCAAACCATAAAGGAGGTTTGGCCAAGCCTTGAGTTGTATATGCATGGCGGGGTAAGCTTTGTGCCTTACAAACAGCAGTTTGAAAAGTTAATAGGAGCACCTATTAACTACCTGGAGATGTATAACGCCTCTGAAGGGTTTTTTGCAGCGCAGGATGATGTGACCCGCGAAGGGATGTTGCTGATGTGTGATCATGGTATCTTCTATGAGTTCATGCCGGTAAGTGAATATGGAAAAGAGTTCCCCGAAACCATCCAGCTGGATGAGGTACAAACAGGCGTAAACTATGCATTGGTAATAACTACCAATGGAGGATTGTGGCGTTACCTGGTGGGTGATACCATACAGTTTGTATCTCTTGATCCTTTCCGTATTAAAGTATCTGGCCGCATCAAGCATTATATCAATGCTTTTGGCGAAGAGATCATTATTGACAATACTGACCAGGCCATTGCTGTGGCCAGTGAAAAGACGGGTGCCATAGTAAAGGATTACTCGGCTGCACCTGTATATTTCTCTGATGAAGGAAATGGCGCACATGAATGGTTGATAGAATTTGAAAAGGAACCGCAGGACCTGGAGGGTTTTACTTCAGAACTAGACCTGGCATTGAAAAATATCAACAGCGATTATGAAGCCAAGCGGTATAAGGATATGGCATTACGAATGCCCCTGATCAATTCAGTGCCGCCCAATACTTTCACCAATTGGTTAAGCAGCAAGGGCAAGCTGGGAGGTCAGCATAAGGTGCCCCGTTTGTCAAACGAAAGAACCATCCTGGACGATATCAAATCTTTTATTCTTTAGTTTATTATTCTATTTAAGTCCAGGAGTTCTTAATTTCTGCTACCTATTTTCTGCCTTTGCCTACATTTGTTGCCTACAAAAATCAACGCATGAAATTATTGGAAGGAAAAGTTGCCATTGTAACGGGCGCTGCCCGCGGAATAGGAGAGGGAGTGGCTTTGAAACTGGCAGAACAAGGTGCCAGTATTGCATTTACCTATGTTAGTGAAAGCAGTGCTGAAAAGGCTAATGCTTTGGAACAAAAGCTGGTTGCATTGGGTGTAAAGGCTAAGGCTTTCCGCAGTAACGCAGGGGAATTTGCCGAATGTGAAACACTGGTCAATAACGTGATCAAGGAAATGGGACAGGTAGATATCTGTGTAAACAATGCAGGGATCTCTAAAGATAATTTATTGTTGCGCATGACACCCGAGCAATGGGATGATGTAATGACCATTAACCTCAAAAGTGTTTTCAATATGACCAAGCAGGTCATTCGCCCCATGATGAAGGCCAAGAGCGGCAGTATTATCAATATGAGTTCCGTGATCGGGTTGATGGGCAATGCAGGACAGAGCAGTTATGCTGCATCTAAAGCCGGCATCATTGGATTTACCAAATCGGTAGCCAAGGAATTGGGCAGTCGTAATATTCGTTGTAATGCGATAGCTCCTGGATTTGTAGAAACTGACATGACAGGTTACCTGAAAGAAGGTGAACAGGCTGATAAATACAAAGCGGGCATTCCTCTGGGTCGATTTGGTTCTACAGAAGATATTGCCAATGTTACCTTGTTCCTGGCATCAGACCTGAGTGCCTATGTAACAGGACAGGTGCTGAGCGTAGACGGTGGATTGTATATGTGACAAGGGAAGTAATCAAACATCTTAGAGGTATCATACAAAAGCGCTTCACGGAAGCGCTTTTGTATTAATGTGCATTGATATCGTTGTGGTCAATATGTCTTCCTCAATGTAATATTTTGATGTTTTTCTTTTTGATATAGTAATGCCAGAACAACATGGTGGCGATGGACCTGTAAGGTTTCCAGGCTTCAGCCATGTCCAGGGCTTCTTCTTTTGACAGCTTATCCAATCCTTTTACCATTTTGATAGCATTCAGCAGCGCCAGGTCGCCTACAGGAAAAATGTCTGTGCGCCTGAGAGCATGCAGCAGGTATATGTCAACGGTCCAGTCGCCAATGCCTTTTAATTTTTTCAATTCATGGCGCACCACCTCATCTGGCTGGTGATGTAATTTCCGCAGGCTGAGATCTTCCCTGGAAATGGCTTGGGCTAACCCCCGTGTATAAACGATCTTTTGCCGGCTTAGGTAGCAGTTCCGCAATTCATCATCGGTTAAGTTTGATAAAGCTCCTGGTGTGATGATGCCGATTCTTTCTTTTAATTTTTTGTAAGCAGCGTATGCTGATGCCAGTGATACCTGTTGTTCCAGGATGGTCAGCACCAGTGTTTCAAAATTATTGGGCCTTATCCATAATGGTGGATGACCATATTCCTTCACGATGCTAAGAAGGTGTTCATCCTTTTGACTAATGGTGGTATATAAGGCAGGTAAGGTAGCTTTAGAAAATCGTTCAATCATACCAAAAAATAAGGCTGGCATATTGCCAGCCCCGATGATTTTTTGTTATACTCAGGATACTTTATTCTTGAATTTAGAGATAGCTTCCCTCGTAAAATTGCTCAATACCAACCTGCCACTGATCTCAGCACGCTGACTCAACAGGTCGTCCCAATCTTCTGTACCCTGCCATAAGGTTTTCTTAAGCATTGACATTGCCTCCGGGCTGCTCTTCGCCAACTGTCCTGAAAGCCTGGATATGGATTCATCCATGCTTTCTACCGAGGGATGTAATTCTGCATACAAACCCTTCCGACGTGCCCAGTCACCATTGCGCCACATGCCTGCATCAATAGCTAATTGAGAGAAGGCAGATAAGCCTAGCTTTCTTTGAATGGCAGGGCCAACTACAAAAGGTCCAATGCCTATAGCCAGCTCACTAAGTTTGATCTCAGCGCCCTCCAGTGCAATGGCATAATCCATAGCAGCGGCAAGTCCTACGCCTCCACCTACACATTTACTGTGAATGCGGCCAATGATCATCTTTGGGCATTTCCTCATAGCATTGATCACATTGGCAAAGCCGCTGAAGAAATGAAAACCTTTCTTTTCGTTTTCTATTTGGGTCAACTCGTCAAAAGAAGCGCCTGCGCAGAATGCCTTGTCCCCTAATGACCGTATAATGATCACTTTGGTTTCCTTATCCGTACCCACCGCATGAATTTCATTGGCCAGGTCTTCAAGCAACCGGTAAGGAAGCGAATTGCTTTGGGGATGATGAAATTCTATAGTGGTAATTCCATTGTGTGTTTCTGTGTTTACATATCCGTTGGTCATGTCTTTTGCCATAGCTTCATTTTTTATTAAGGAACGTAAAGGGTGAAATTATTCTTGCCTCTGCCTGTTTCAAAATTATTGAATACCAGCAAGATTATTTATAAAGAATAGTGGGTAAAAGATGCTTTTTATATTTAGTGCATCCAGGATTTCAACTATAAATAAATACGCACAGGAAAGTGTTCCTGTGCGTATTAAAAAATTAATATGAAGCTTATAACTTTCTTTTTACCATGGTGAGAATGGTAGCTATACCTACATGTTCTCCTGTCTCATCAAGCATTTCCACCAGCCATTTGACGATACCCTTAGGAATGTCGTTTTCATCTTTTGGATCCTGTGGCAGTTTTTCCTTACACGTGAACCTTACCGTCAATTCAGTGCCGGGATACACAGGCTTGGTGAACCGCAGCTCATCTATTCCATAATTCAGTAAAACAGGTCCCAGTTCGCTGCCATCCACAAACAAGCCGGCGGCTGCGCTTAATATAAAATATCCATGAGCCACCTGTTGATCAAACATGGTGCCTGTGAAATCGGTATCTTTCTTATGCGCATAAAAATGATCACCACTCAGATCGGCAAAAGCATCAATATCCTCAGAGGTTATCTTTCTTTTTTCAGTAATTACCTGGTCGCCCACCTGCAGTTCTTCAAAATATTTGCGGAAGGGGTGAACAGCTGTTTGAATGCCCCTGGCATTGGGCTGATAAGATTGTGTGATGGCGGTAATAGTGGTAGGGGAGCCCTGGATAGCTACCCTTTGCATATAATGTTTGACCCCCCTGACACCACCCATTTCCTCACCTCCACCTGCGCGACCGGGTCCGCCATGCACCAGCAAGGGTAGTGGAGAACCATGGCCAGTGCTTTCTTTGGCATCATCACGGTTCAATACCAGTATCCGTCCATGATGGGTAGCTGCGCCCACTACAAAGTCTGTAGCTAAACGGTCATCATTGGTGACAATGGAACAGCAAAGCGATCCTTTTCCTTTTTTTACAAGAGAAATGGCTTCAGCCATTCCATCATATGGCATAATAGTGCTGACAGGTCCAAAGCATTCTATATCGTGTACTGTATCGGAACGGAATGGCTGTTCATTGCGCAATAATATAGGTGATAAGAAAGCTCCCTTGCCTGCATCGGCATCCAGCACTTCCAGGCTGTCAAGCGAACCATATATTATTTGCGAACTGGCCAGTAGCTTTTGAACATTCTGTTTCACTTCATCACGCTGCCCCAGGCTGGCTAAAGAGCCCATCCTCACCTTTTCATTAAGTGGGTTACCAATAACAGTTTGAGATAAAGCTTTTCCTAATGCTATGGATGCATCTTCCAGTAAATGCTGTGGAACAAAAATGCGCCTGATAGCCGTGCATTTTTGTCCTGCCTTGACTGTGATCTCCTTGCGTACTTCCTTAATAAATATATCCCACTCGGGACTGCCAGGCGTAACATCCGCGCCCAGCACGAGTGCATTCAGGGAATCGGCTTCCATATTGAATGGAACACTTTCTTCCAATATGCGCTTGTGTGATTTCAACATGAGTCCCGTGGTCTTTGATCCTGTAAAGGTCACCACATCCTGGGCCGATACATGGTCCAGCAGATCACCGGCACTACCACAAAGGAGCTGTAGGGCACCCTCAGGAAGTATGCCTGATGCAATGATCTCTTTCACTACCGCTTCGGTGAGATAGGAAGTAATGCTTGCAGGCTTTACTACAGCAGGAACACCTGCCAGCCAGTTTACCGCACATTTTTCCAGCATGCCCCATACAGGGAAATTATAGGCATTGATATGTACTGCTACGCCTTCTTTGGGCACCAGCAGGTGATGCGCCATAAAATTGCCTCCCTTGCTTAACCCGACAGGGTCGCCATCGGTAGTGTAGGGAAGGTCGGGAAACTTGCGTCTTAATGAAGCATTGGAAAAAAGGTTACCAATACCGCCTTCTATATCTATCCAGCTATCTGCCCTGGTGGCACCAGTGTGATAGCTGATGTTGTAAAACTGTTCTTTCCTTTCCATTAAATGAGTAGCCAATGCCTTTAGCATACGGCCTCTTTCATGAAAGGTCATTTTACGTAGGGCAGGATTACCCACTTGGCGGCCATACTGCAGTACCTCCGCAAAATCAAGTCCTTTGGTAGTGGCCATTGCTATTCCTTGCCCGGTGACTGCATCAGTTAATAATTGCCCGTCTCCATCTCCTGTGATCCATTCGCCTTTAATATAATTCTCCAGTTTCTTCATACCTGTGTTTCTTTTTCAATGGTTATTCCAAATTGCCTTAAATGGTGCAATGCATGTTTATATAGTAACTGTACATTCTCCTCGAAATTGAGGTCGCCAAAAATAGGATTGCGTGTGACTTGTATAGGAGCCTTTTCAAAGGAGGAAAAGAAATTGGCTAACTCTGATTTTAATTCATTGATGGCTTCCTCCGCCGACCGGTTTCTAACCGGGGCCGGCACTTCGGGCATCAAAGGGTTCATGGTGTTTTCCCTGAATGGCTTATCGCTTACCAAAAAGCTCCTCATCTTTTCCAGGTGGTGTTCAGGCGTGACAATTTCTGTGTACCTGGTTTTTCCTGATGCAATCCGGACCGAGTCTGAAAAATGTTCCACCATTTGCTGAAGGGTCATTTTGCCCCATTGTGGCGCAGTGTCAGAAGGAACCTGCCGCAGCAGGATGACCAACTTATGTTTCAGAAATTGCACTTTCTCTTGGATCATATAGCAGATTATAGGCTGCCAATTTAGGTAAAAAATGCGGCCTCAGCCGGGCTGCTTAATTGTTTTACTTTAAACGTCGAAAAGAAAAAGCCCTGGCAATGCAGGGCTTCAATGTATAAATTAAATATAGAGGTTAATTATGCTTCTTCACGGCTGTCACTTTCAGCAATAGTTGCTGATTGCTTTTCCATCTCGTTGTTGATGCAACCACTGAGTTTGGCAAAGATGTCTTCTACAGATCCTTCACCATGGATTCTTTCCAGCTTATGCTCTCTTTCATAATAAGCAGCCACAGGTTCAGTTTCCTGTTTGTACACATTAAAGCGGTTCCTGATGATCTGTTCATCTGTATCATCACTTCTGCCGGAGGTAGCTCCTCTCTTTACCAGTCTTTTTACCAGTTCATCTTCCGTTACATCCAGTGCCAGCACTTTACAAATGCCTGTTTTTTTGAGGGCCAATAACTTATCCAGCGCTTCTGCCTGGGCTATGGTACGGGGAAATCCATCGAACAAAAAGCCACGGGCATCGGCGTGTTTATCCAAAGACGAGTCGATCATGCCGATCACTACCTCGTCGGGAACCAGTTGCCCTTTGTCCATAAAATTCCTTGCTTCCAGTCCCAGGGGCGTTTTATCAGCTATCTCCTGGCGCAGCAAATTACCCGTTGATAAATGGATCAAACCAAACTTCTCTACTATTTTTTCGGATTGGGTGCCCTTTCCACTCCCCGGAGGGCCAAATAAGATCAAATTGAACATAGACGCTTCCTAAGCTTGAAAAACAAATATAAGGAAAAAGCGCTTCGCCGTAGGTTGTTAGCTGTTCAGGCCACATGATTTTGGTTAGGAAATTAGAATTCCTTAGCGTCATTCATACCCAGAACAATTAACAATATCCATGAATGGTTTCACATTTGTTTACAAAACTACTGCCTCTCTTTCTTCGTAAATTTGGATGAATACCCAATCATGAAACGAATACTTATTTTATTACCCCTGGCATTGGGATTGCAGTTTTGCACCTACTCACAATCAAAAAAACCTACAGCAATGGCTAACTCCAATCAAAATAACCCGGTTTATTCCCATACAGATAGTTCTAAAGTAAACGTAACTGATGCCGAATGGAAAAAGATCCTGCCGGCCGACGTGTACCAGGTGGCCCGGGAAAAAGGAACTGAAAGACCCTGGAGCAGTCCATTAGAGAACATCAAAGACAAGGGCACGTATTATTGTGCGGTATGCGGTAATGCATTATTTGTAAGTGATACCAAGTTTGAGAGCGGATGCGGTTGGCCCAGCTTTTACCAGCCAGTAAGTAAGGGAAGCATCATATATGCACCTGATAACAGCTATGGTATGAAAAGAACTGAAGTGATGTGCGGACGATGCAAATCGCACCTGGGGCATGTATTTGACGACGGCCCTCCCCCTACAGGTCTTCGCTATTGCATCAATGGAGTGGTGCTTGATTTCAAAAAAGCCCAGGAAGCAGAGAAGCATTACGAAGGAAAGAAAGACAATTAGAGAACTAAGATTTATAGGATTAGATAGGATTTTTGTAGAGTACTCTTAATAGAGTAGTTCGAATTGCTATGCAAAGGCCGCCCCGGCCTTAACTTTTTTACTTTTTACTTTTGCATTTTGACTTTCCTCTCTTTCCTCTTATCATAAATTTTTTGCCCCCGTCGTTTAATGCATTAACTTTTAAGGACCTAAAACTTATGCATATGAATCGGGCCTTTCTTTCTTTTATCTTTCTCCTGCTCATTCAAACCCTGAATGCACAGCAATTTGTAAAGCAATACACCATCGAACAATTTTATAAGACCATAAACTATGGTGGTGGAAATTTTAATAAGCAGGAAAATAAGATCCTGCTGCATGATAACAGCACTGGCATATTCAACGTCTATGAAATTGACCTGGCTACCAAAGTGAAGAAGCCGTTGACACAGTCCTCCAAGGAGTCCTATTTCATGATCGATTATATACCCGGCTCTAATGATTTCCTGTACACAGCTGACAAAGGCGGTAATGAAAATAATCATATTTACCTCCAATCAGGAGATTCTACCAGGGACCTGACACCTGGTGAGAAAGAGAAGGCAGGTTTCTTTGGATGGAATAAGGCGAAGACAGCTTTTTATTATCAATCCAATGTGAGAGATCCCAAGTTTTTCGATGTCTATAAAATGAGCCTGTCCGACTGGAAACCTGAATTGCTTTACACCAATGAGAAAGGTTTTGATGTGGGTAGTATATCTCCAGATGAGAACCATATTCTGCTGGTGAAGAACATCACTACTGATAAGAATGAAATGTACCTGCTGGACAGGAAAAGCGGGGATCTGAAAAAGATATCTGTTGAGGATGAGGCTACTTATTCCCCACAGGGATTTGAACTGGACAATAGTGCTTTTTATTATTTGACCAATGAGGACAATGAATTTGCCAGGTTGATGAAGTATGATATAGCCACAGGCAAAAAACAAACTGTTTATTCGGATAAATGGGATGTGATGTATATGTACCTCAGTAATAATGGTAAATATCATGTCATTGGAATCAATGAAGATGGCCGCAATAAAGTATTGTTCTTTGATCATCGTACCGGCAAGCAAATTCCTTTTCCTGCCATTAAGGAAGGCAATGTCCAGGGAGTTAGTATCTCTCCTTCCGAAAAGAATATGATCATTTATGTAGCCGGCGATCGCTCTCCGGTAAATCTATGGTGGTATAATTTCAGTTCGGGTAAAATGCAAAAGCTGACATCCGCCCTGAACCCTGAGATCAATCCCAATGACCTGGTGGATGCACAGGTGGTGCGTTATAAATCTTTTGACGGCCAGGAAGTGCCGGCAATATTTTATAAGCCTAAACAGGCATCAGGAGGTAGAAAAGTACCTGCACTGGTTTGGGTGCATGGTGGTCCCGGTGGGCAAAGCCGTGCCGGCTACTCACAGGCCATTCAATACTTTGTCAACCATGGCTATGCCATACTTGCTGTAAATAACAGGGGCAGCAGTGGTTATGGTAAGTCATACTATAAAATGGATAACCAGAACCATGGTGATAAAGACCTTAAGGACTGTGTGTGGGGTAAAAAATGGCTGGCTTCACAATCCTATATAGATCCCAATAAGATTGGTATCTATGGTGGGAGTTATGGAGGCTTTATGTCCCTGGCAGGCATTATTCAGTATCCTAATGAATTCAAGGTAGGTATTGACCTGTTTGGGGTTACTAATTGGTTGCGTACCCTGAAAAGCGTGCCTCCATATTGGGAGAGTTTTAAAAAAGCCCTGTACGAAGAGATGGGCGATCCCAATAAAGACAGTGTTAGGCTTCATAATATATCACCTCTATTTAATACAGATAAGATCAAAACGCCACTGCTCGTGCTGCAGGGCACAAATGATCCACGGGTGCTACAGGTAGAAAGCGATGAAATAGTGGCTGGTGCACGGAAGAATGGCACACCGGTAGAATATGTATTATTCCCTGATGAAGGCCATGGCTTCCGTAAGAAAGAAAACCAGATCAAAGCGGCAAAGGTTACGCTTGACTTCCTTGACAAATACCTGTCAGGCAGTGGGGCAGCCTCCACTGAAAAGAAGAAAGCATTTTAATAATTTTTATTCATTGTGTTAACCCTCCGTCCGGGGGGTTAATTGTTTTATAGCATTAGCGAAACATTGATCATATTTTATGACGTAAGCGCTTTTCAAATAATACTATTCCATTATATTAGTATTCTAACAAAACTCTTATGAAATTGAAGTTCCGGCATTCTTATGTCTTTTTGCTTGCGGTCCTTTTGGGCTTGCAATCCATTGCACAGATCAATCTATCAAGTCCCATTCCTGTCGATCCCAATGTGAAGGTGGGCAGGTTATCCAATGGGCTTACTTATTACATTCGGAAGAATACAAAGCCTGACAATAAGGTAGAATTAAGGCTGGCTGTCAATACAGGTTCTGTGTTGGAAGATAAGGACCAGCGCGGGCTGGCGCATTTCATGGAACACATGAACTTTAATGGCTCCAAACATTTTCCCAAGAATGAATTGGTGAATTACCTGCAAAAGATAGGCGTACAGTTTGGCGCCGATCTGAATGCATACACAAGCTTTGATGAGACGGTATATATTCTCCCGATATCGACTGATGATCCAAAGATCGTAGAGCAAGGCTTCACTGTTTTGGAAGATTGGGCTTTTAACAACCTGATGGACAAATCAGAGATAGACAAGGAAAGAGGGGTGGTGCTGGAAGAGTCGCGCCTGAGCAAGGGCGCCCAGCAAAGAATGTTGCGCCAATACTTTCCCAAGCTTTTCAACGGATCGTTGTATGCCGAGCGCCTGCCGATTGGTTCGGACTCTATATTAAAAACTTTTCAACCAGCTGCCCTGCAACGCTTTTATAAGCAATGGTACCGTCCCAACCTTATGGCAGTTATCGTGGTAGGGGATATTGACCCGGCAGAAGCAGAAAAAAAGATCAGGGCTCACTTCTCGGGTTTTAAAAATCCCGTGACTGCTAAAGCCCGTCCAGCCATCATTCCTATTAAGCCAAGAACCAGTCCTGAAGCCATGGTGCTGACTGATGAAGAAAACACCAATACCATTCTTGAAGTCATTAATTACCTGAGGCCTGCTCAGAAAATAAAGACATGGGCCGACTATCGCAAAGATCTTATAGAGGATATGGTAAACTCTTTGATCAATGAGCGGCTGCAGGAATTGACTACCAGGGAAAATCCTCCATTTGTTTATGCCTTCACCGGGCAGCAATCTTTCATACGGGGTTACGAAGCTTTTGTATCATTTGCAGTGCTGGGCAATAACAGTTCCAAAGAAGCTGTTGACGCGTTAGTAGCTGAAACAGAAAGAGCTCGTAAATATGGATTTCTTCCTTCTGAGATCGATCGGGTGAAAGCTTCCCTGCTCAACAGCGTTGAAACGGCATTTCATGAAAAGGATAAGTTGCAATCAGCACAGTTGGTCCAGGGCTACCTGAATAATTTTTTACAGGGTGATCCCATACCGGGAGTGGAGAACCGCTACAAATTCATCAGCCAGGTGTTGCCAGGTATTACTGTAGAAGAGATCAATGCAGTGGCTAAAAAGATGCCTGATAATAAAAATGCATTTGCCCTTTTGATGGCACCCGCAAAAATGAAAGACAAGCTGCCTTCCAGTGAAGCCTTGCTGCAGGAAATGGTGGCAGCTACAAAACAGGAAGTAAAGCCTTACGAGGAAAAAGCAGTGGCGCAAAACCTGATGACCGAGAAGCCCAGTGCAGGCAAGATCACTTCCGAAACAAAGAATGATAAGCTGGGAACAACCAACCTTACGTTAAGCAACGGAGTGACGGTAACATTAAAGCCTACTACATTTAAGAATGACCAGATATTGATGGATGCGTGGCGCTGGGGCGGTTATCAAAGGTTCCCATTGTCAGAAAAAGACAATGCCAAACATGCAGCACAAGTGATCAATGAAATGGGGGTAAAGGATCTTTCTCCCACAGATCTTCAGAAATTCCTTTCAGGCAAGACAGTAGGAGTGACACCATATATCAACGAAAATGAAGAGGGAATAGAAGGCAGCAGCAGTGTGAGGGATTTCGAAACCTTCCTGCAACTGGTCAATCTTTATTTAACACAACCCAGGAAGGATGAGAGCTTATTTAAATCTATGGTCACAAAGGAAAAAAGCATGGTGCAATTCATAAAAAGCAATCCCCAGGCCTTTTACCAGGATACCCTGATGAAGATCGTTTATAACAACAATCCATGGGTAAGTGTGATACCCACCGAGGAAGAATACAATAATCTCAACCTGGATACTACTATGTCCATTTACAAACAAGTGTTTGGAAACGCTGATGGCATGCACTTCACCTTTGTTGGTAATATTGACATGGCCAAGGTGAGGCCATTGCTGGAAACATATTTGGGTTCACTGCCAGCTACTCCTGCCGATCATCTTTACAAAGACAATAATATACGGCCTGTAAAAGGTGTAGTGGAAGCCAACATTAAAAAAGGTAAAGAGGAGAAGGCGCTCATCACTATGCTGTGGACCGGGGAAACCGCTTACAACCGCGAGGAGAACATGGCTTTCCAGGCATTGCTGGAGGTACTCAATATTTCCATCATTGAAAAGCTCAGGGAAGAACTGGGAGGTATGTATAGTGGTGGGTTAAGAGGCTCCATCGTAAAAAGACCCTACGTACATTATACGGTGTCGGCCTCCATTCCTACAGGTCCTGAAAATGTGGACAAGCTAACCAATGCCTTATTGGATATTATTAAAAAGGCACAACAGAAAGGTGTAGATCAAAAAGACCTGGATAAGGTGAAAGAGACCTGGAAAAAGCATTACCGTACGCAATTGCAGGAAAATAGTTACTGGCTGAACGGTCTTTCTCAGGCCTTTATTGACAAGGTAGACCCGGAAAATATGCTGGACTATGAACAAAGGGTTGACCAGTTGACAGTAGCTGACCTGCAAAAAGCAGCGCAGAAGTTCTTAACAATGGACAATTATGTGAAGGCAGTGTTGTACCCGGAGAATGCCAATGTGCCGGGTGGTGTGAAAAAGACCTTTTAACTGATCAATATCATATTGACAGGAAAGCATTTTAGTACAGGTTTTTTTAAATTAGTACTACCGTGTTTTCCTGTTCTTACCAGCCATCTTAGCTCAGTTGGCCAGAGCGGCTGATTCGTAATCAGCAGGTCGTCGGTTCGATTCCGATAGATGGCTCTAATAATAATTTTACTCTGGCTGTTCCTTGGGTTCCCACAATTCGATCTTGTTGCCTTCCAGGTCAAGGATGTGAACAAACTTGCCATAGTCTGTGTCTTCTATTTTGTCTACAATGGTTACGCCTTCATTTCTTAATTGTTCAACTAGCGCTTCCAAATCAGCAACCCTGTAATTGATCATGAACTCTTTGGTAGATGGCTCAAAGTATTTGGTGGTTTCAGCAAACGGATTCCACTGCGTCAGGCCTTTTTGATTACTGTCATCCTTATCCAGCCATTCAAAACTGGTACCATAAGGTGTGGTATCAAATCCAAGGTGAGTTTTGTACCATTCGTTAACGGCTTTCGGGTCTTTGCATTTGAAGAAGATGCCTCCTATTCCTGTTACTTTTTTCATTGAAATAATGCAGTTAATTGATTGTGAAGATTTACCGGGGCTGGAGGCTCATGCATTAATTAAGCATTCAATTATTTCTTAAATATGCTTTCCTCTCCCAGGTGGTTTTAGTTTCCGGCCATTTAATAGGCCATTATCAAATTAAATACAAATACCTGGAATACAAATAAATGACGGCCACTTTTCCAAGAAGGTTTAACCGGGTGTTGTCTTCTGGCTTTTTCCCAGGTAGTGAACTGTAAACTTTCCGACAAAATAACTTTGCAACGCCATTAGCCTATTGAATAATTAATTAGGGCTGGAAGTAATTTGACTGTCGATGGCATTACATTTTTTAATGTTTTAAATTAGAGAACGAAACAGGCAGTTAAAAGTTCCAGGTATCCCCCACTAAAAATCCACTGAAGCAACATGAAAAGTTTATTACTGTTCCTCCTTTGCGGTGCGATAATTTCGGCCAGGGCTCAAACGGATAACAAGATCGTTATTGGTAAAATTGATAGTGTGTATTCTTCCTTACTGAAAGAAAAAAGAATGGTATGGGTCTATACACCTTCTATGACCTCTGTAGGGCCCGTTACCAACCAGCGTTATCCTGTCCTGTACCTGTTGGATGGCGATGCCCATTTCCCTTCGGTTACTGGACTGATCCAGCAATTAAGCCAGGTGAACGGAAACAGCGTGTTGCCGGAAATGATCGTGGTGGGCATTCCAAACACCGACAGGACCCGGGACCTCACCCCCACACATGTGGACAGCGATCCCCCAGCCATGGACGCAAACTTTGCCAGGACTTCCGGTGGTGGGCCCAACTTCCTGGCCTTTATTGAAAAGGAGCTGATGCCGCATATTGATTCCGCCTATCCTGTTGCACCATATAAAGTACTGGTTGGACATTCATTTGGCGGCCTGACCGTAATGGATGTTCTTACCAGTCACCCGCAATTATTCAATGCCTATATCGCTATTGATCCCAGCATGTGGTACGATCACCAGCACTTCCTGGCTACTACAAAGAAGAAGTTATCGACAAATCATTTCAATAACAGGAAGTTGTTCGTCGGCATCGCTAATACCATGCCCGATGGAATGACCTTGCAACAATTAAAAAGGGACACTACTTCCAATACCCGGCATATGCGCTCTATCTTGGATATGGATAAATATATAAAGGCAAATCCGCCAGCCGGCTTGCAGTATACCAGTAAATATTATTCTGAAGACAATCATTCCTCTGCACCATTAATTACAGAATATGATGGACTACGGTACATTTTTAATTTCTATAAAATTAATTTGACAGGGAAGGATTTTACTGATACCACTACTGCACTGGCAGACAAATACAAGAAGCATTATGATAGGGTATCTGGCGAAATGGGTTATAAGGTATCGCCTCCTGAGGCTTTCATCAATTACCTTGGCTATGATGCCATGGCTAAGAAACAGCTTACAAAAGCGGCTGCACTTTTTGCCATGAATGTGGATAATTACCCTCAAAGCAGCAATGTATATGATTCTTATGCTGATGTTATGGTGGCTCAAAAAGATACTGTTAAAGCCATCAACTATTACAATAAAGCATTGGCCTTGCAATTCAGTGCTGACACCCGCCGCAAGTTGAATATCCTGAAGGGCAAGCCCAACTTTACTATGACCGAACAGCAGCTGAAACAGTTTGAAGGTGTTTATGATATTGAAGGATTTCCCGTAGTTGTAACTCTTTATCTAAAGAATGGCACCCTATGGTCAAGCGTGCCGGGGGAAACAGATGAAGAGATGGTGCCACTATCGGCAGATACATTTACCTTAAAGAATATTAATGGCTACACCATCCATTTCCAGCTGGAAAATGGTAAGGCAACAGGTTTTACATCTGTACAACCTAATGGTACCTTTAAAGGCCATGTAAAAAAACCATAGATGCAATTGCTGTTGTTTTACATATAGAGCGTCTGTACCATCATGGGCATCCACCTGTATCACCAGGGTATTGTGAGATAGGTTAAATACTTTGTAAATGCACGAAGATCCATACCGTTAATGGGTACAAGGTATGGGGGTGGCATACCGGAATGAGGGAAAGTAAGGTAGATTTGCTGAGGGGGAAAACAAGTTGACCAGGATAGAGGTGTCAACGAAAGACGCTTCAGCATTGGAATAATCAAATTTCAATGCTAAATATATACGAGATCAGGCAATAGAAAAGGGCAACTTAATTGTCTGAATGCGCATGCATAAGGTTTTCCTGATTATTTCAGACTAAGTCAATTCTAATTTCATAAGTTGCAAATAATGGTTATTTTGTCGACTGATTCATTGACATGAGAACAACCCTATACTGCTGTTTATTCCTTGCATTCATACTTGGTAGTTGCCAGAAAGAGCAAATTGAAAATCAGCCACCAACAGTTAATGCCGGAAATGATGCCACCATTCAATTAAAAAATGCGGCTGATAGTGTTCAACTTACCGGATCAGCAGCAGATGCAGATGGGAACGTAGTGGCCTACTTATGGAGCCAGGTGTCTGGTCCTGTTCCGGCCATTATTCATAACAGTGGTTCGCCAACTACTTATATCAGCGGTGTGGTAACTGGGAAATATGTATTTCAATTAATGGCTACTGATGATAAAGGTGCCACAGGTGTGAAGACAGTAACGATTACCATAACAGCTCCTGAAGTATTCACTTTGACCTTGCAGCCCAATCAAAGTCCATATGATATGCATTACCAGTTAGTTGGTAACGTAAGTAATAACGATCCACAAGCACCTGAAATAGGCGCTGCAGCATGGACCATCAATAGTGTGCCTGCATATGTGAGAGGATTAGTGAAGTTTGATTTGAGTTCTCTTCCTGCTAATGCCATTATAACTTCTGCCCGGATGACCCTGTATTCTAATCCAACCCCATTGAATGGTAATTTTATTGATGCCAATTATGGAGCTGATAATACTTTACTCATTCAAAGAGTAACCAGTAACTGGAATACGTCTTTGACCTGGCAAACTCAACCTGGCACTGATGCCTCCACACAAATTGTTATTCCTCATACTCCATTGTCGCGGTTAGATATCACCGACCTGGATGTAACCACTCAAATGAAGGCCATGCAGCAAATGGGCAATTATGGGTTTATGATCAAGCTTCAAAATGAAGTGATCTATACTTCACGGATCTTTTGTTCCAGTAAATATGCTGATGCTTCCAAGCACCCTAAGCTGGTGATCCTGTACACCAAATAAGTTATTTGCAGGTTACAGATTATTGCCAGCGGTTTCCCAAGCTGGTCAACTCTCACAACTTATCTGTAAGTTTATCCCCATATAAAACTTACGAATGAGACCCTGCTTACTTGTATTATTTACTGCATTATCATTTTCTCTTTTTGCGCAAAACATCTCAGTTGATCAATTAAAGAATTTAAAGCCAAGGAATATTGGCCCTTCGGGAATGAGTGGCCGCATCACCGCAATAGATGTAGTGGAAAGCCACCCGGATACCTGGTATATAGGAGCCGCCTCCGGCGGTGTTTGGAAGACTACCAATGCAGGGGCTTCCTGGACCTCACTGTTTGACCAGCAACCTACACTCAATATAGGATCAGTGGCCGTTCAGCAAAGCAACCCTGCCGTGGTATGGGTAGGCACCGGCGAGGGCAACCCCCGCAATTCACTGAATATAGGGGAGGGCATTTATAAAAGCCTGGATGCCGGCAAGACCTGGAAGCGCATGGGCCTGGAAAAGACCCGCAACCTGCACCGTATTATTATTGATCCTTCCAACCCGGACATAGTATATGCTGCGGCTATCGGTAATCCCTATGCTGAACACCCCGAGCGTGGCGTTTACAAGACCACTGATGGCGGTGTCACCTGGAATCGGGTGCTCTATACCAATGATACCAGCGGCTGTGCAGACCTGGCCATGGACCCATCCAATCCTAATAAGCTAATAGCCAATATGTGGCAGCATCGCCGCACACCATGGAGCTTTAAAAGTGGTGGATCCGGCAGTGGCATGTACATTACCTATGATGGTGGAAAGAACTGGAAAAAGCTGGGCAAGGATGATGGCCTTCCAGAAGGCAATTACGGACGTATAGGAATTGCTTTTTCTCAGAGCATGCCAACAAGGGTTTATGCCATGGTGGAAGCCACAAAAAACGGGTTGTACATGAGTGATGATGGTGGGGCCAAATGGCAGCTGGTGAACAGTGATCCTAAATGGGTGACTAATCGCCCTTTCTATTTCCAGGACATTGCCGTAGATACAAAGAATGAAAATCGCCTGTACAGCATACACGATGTGATAGATATCAGTGAAGATGGTGGCAAAACATTCAGAACCCTTTTGCCCTATGGCGGTATACATCCTGACCATCATGCCTGGTGGATCTCCCCACAGGATCCCAACTTTATCCTTGATGGAAATGATGGCGGTATGGGCATTACACGCGATAGGGGCAAATCCTGGACCTTTAACGAGAACCTGCCCGTAGGCCAGTTTTACCATATTAATGTAGATAACCAGCTTCCTTACAATGTGATGGGTGGCATGCAGGACAACGGTACCTGGCATGGACCTGCTTACACCTGGACGAACGGTGGCATCCGGAATTTTTACTGGAATAACATCGGCGGAGGTGATGGATTTGATGCCATGCCGGATGCAGGAGATCCCGACTGGGTATATTCAATGAGCCAGGGAGGTAACCTGCAGCGACTGAATTATAAGACAGGAGAGAACTGGTTTCTGAAGCCACCTGCATTGGATACCTCTATCAAGCTTCGATTCAACTGGAACAGCGCCATTGCCCAGGACCCATTCGATAAGAGCACCATTTATTATGGCAGCCAATTTGTGCACAAGAGTACGGACAAAGGAGCCAGCTGGCAGACCATCTCACCCGATCTGACCACTAATGATTCTGCAAAGATCGACCAGTCGGAAAATGGTGGGTTGACACTTGATATTACAGGGGCAGAGAATTATTGTACCATCCTGGCTATAGAACCCTCGGCTAAAGAGCAAGGGGTAATTTGGGTAGGTACGGATGATGGCAATGTGCAGCTGACACGTGATGGTGGCAAGACCTGGACCTCTTTCCGCGGTAAGATACCCGGCATGCCGGTAGGAGCCTGGGTGCCCCAAATCAGGGCTTCTCGTTTCAATGGAGCAGAAGCATTTGTAGTGGTAAATGATTACAGGCGCGGTGATTTCAAGCCTTATATCTTTAGAACAAAGGATTATGGTAAGACCTGGACCAATATGCTGGCAGGAAAGAACATTGATGGATATGCGCTTTGTGTGATTCAGGATCCAGCAGAACCCAATTTGATATTTGCGGGCAGTGAGCATGGCCTTTGGGTGAGCTTCGATAACGGCAATAGCTTCCAGCACTGGAAGAACGATGATTTTCCTGCCGTCTCCACTTTCGACCTTGCCATACAGGAGCGGGAAGCCGACCTGGCCATCGCTACCTTTGGACGCACTCTATGGATTCTGGATGATATTCGCCCCCTGCGACGCATAGCTGCCAATAAAGGACAAGTATTTAATAAGGCCATTACAGCATTTGAAACACCACTCGCTTACCAGGCCAGTTATAAAGATGCACCGGGCTATGAATGGAGCACGTATGGATTATGGGACGCGCCTAACAGGAGAAGAGGGGCTGAGGTTTCCTACTACGTTAATAAAAAAACAACAGAGCCAACAGCACCTACTAAAGTAAAGGATAAAAAGGAAGGCAATAAAATGGCCGCTGTTACTGCCAGCATTGATACTACTGCTGCTAAAAGTAAGGCTGCTATGGATAGTGTGACTGTAAAGATCTATAATGATAAGAATGAAGTGATCCGCAATTTGAAGTGGAAAGCTGATACGGGATTGAACCGTCAATGGTGGGGTATGGAGGAAAAAGGTTTTCGCCAGCCAGGCAGCCGTGCGGCAAGAGGCGGTAATGCCAATAGCAATGAGCCTGGAGGACTGCAAGTATTCCCAGGCACTTATAAAGTAGTGATCACCCTTGGAAAGGAGGCTGATTCAACCTATGTTACCATTAAGGATGATCCACGGTTGAATAAAACCGAAGGGGTGAAGACAGCGCAGCGTGCCATGCTGGAGCGGCTGCGTAAGAGCTCAGATAAATTGCTGACAGGTATGGACCGCCTGGCCGAATCTGAAGATGTATTATCTAAGCTGACGAGTGATATTAAAGGATTGACGGGCAAGGAAATAGATTCTTTGCAAAAGTCAACCAATGCTACAAAAGATTCTATTAAGGCCATCCGGGAGTATATCAGTGGAAAGTCATCTGATCGCCAGGGATTATCACGTCCGCCAACCATCAATGTGTTGAATACCATGCAGGAGGCGCAGAACTACATTATGTCGAAAAGCGTAGCACCCGGGCCGCAGGAAGAGCAATTGGTGAAAAACGCAGAAGCAATGATTGCGGCAGCCGTGAAGAGGATCAATAATTTTTACGCCAACCAGTGGAAAGATTACCGGTCACAAGTGGAGAATACAAAGATCAATCTGTTCACAGATTACAAGCCGATTGATTAAAAGGAGATATGCATAAATAAAAAGCCCCACACAAGGTGGGGCTTTTTATTGTCATACCAGTTTTTGTTATTATGATTGCAATATCTGTAGGCGTTACTTACTTTATTTCTTTTTATCCGCCCTGTTATTTAATTCTTCTATCGGCATATAGATCATTCTGCCCATTTGTTTGTTTCCTCTATAGGTAACCACTTTTAACATCACTGCATCCTTTGGTGGGGTGAGTGGTGATTTATAAACCGGGTAATGTTGATCAGGAAATGAATTGTCGAAACTGTAATGAATATCCAGCCCATCTACTTCAGTGCTCAGTGTGATCTTCAGGGTCTTATCGGCGTTGCGGCTTACTTCAAATATGGGATCATATACGGCAGGAGAATACTTGGTATCAGAAATATCAAATCTTTTAAAATGCTGCTCTACTCTTGGAAAGAATTTGTTCCAGTCCTTTTTTTCTTTAGGGCTCCATACCGATTCTGCAATGGCCAATGCCCTGGGCCAAAGCATATATTGCACGGTACGCATGTTGGCGATCTGCTCCGTCCATAGATTGGCTTGTCCCCCTTTTACATACTTGGCATTCACGCCTTCAGGCAATGGTTCAAACTCATAAGCCTTATTCAACCTTAAGGATGCATAAACCTTAGGTTCTGTAATAGGGTCACCTTGCATATAATCCAGGTAAGCATAAGTTGTTGGGCTCATTACCACCTCGTGACCTGTTTTGGCAGCCTCAATACCACCCTTCATGCCTCTCCAGCTCATGACACCTGCTGTGGGTGTAACGCCTGCTTCTACGATCTCATCCCAGCCCATGAATTTCTTTCCCTTCGACTGCACAATCTTTTCCACCCGCTTTTCAAAATACCCCTGCACCTGGTGCATATCCTTTAACCCTTCTCTTTTCATCAGTTCCAGTATCTCGGGCGTTTTTTTCCAAAAGTTCTGTGGCGTTTCATCACCACCCATGTGTATGTATTCAAAAGGGAATAGCTGTGCTACCTGAGTAATGACTGTATCTAAAAATCCATAAACCCTTTCATTGGCAGGACAAAGGGTATTGTCAACAAGTGCAATAGGTGGCGCACCATGCGACCAGTCCATGATCTGCTCACCAGAACGTACTACATAATTTTTAGCATCAGGAGTACAGGAAAGCTCAGGGTAGGCTACCACTGCAGCCAGGCTATGACCGGGAACATCTATTTCCGGGAGGATATTCACAAAACGGTCTTTAGCATATTGCACCAGTTCTTTGATATCATCCTGGGTATAATAACCACCATAATTACGCGGTTCATCAGGAGTAGGAGGTGAGAAGGTCCCAAAATAGCCTTCCTTCTTCACGCGCCAGGCACCCACCTCGGTAAGCTTAGGCAATCCTTTGATCTCAATGCGCCAGCCTTCATCATTGGAAAGCGTCAGGTGCAGCAGGTTGTATTTGTAGCGCACCATATCATCAATGAATTGTTTCACTTCATCCTTGGTAAACCAGTGTCTTGTTACATCAAACATCAAACCCCTCCAGCCAAAGCGTGGGTAGTCGGTGATCTCCACGGCAGGAACATTCCAGGCAACATGATTCAAGACCGAATCGCTTTCTATTTCTTTAGGAAATAATTGCAAGAGTGTTTGCACGCCATAAAATAAGCCTGCCGGCGTATTAGCATTAATGAGTATCTTTTTTGGCGTGACAGATAGATTATACCCTTCAGCCCCGATCTTTTTATCATTGACTTTATTGAGTTCCATTTGTATGGAAGCTGCAGGTGATGCAGTAGTAACCGTTACTTTTGACCCTGTAGCTGCAGTAAGATGGTGTTGAAGGGCGCTTGTTACTTCCTTCATGTCCGCGCTGGCTGGTGCGGCAATAATCACATGAGCGGGCAATGAAAACTGGCCACCGGTGGTACGCACAGAAACCGGTTCTGGTATCAATGCCAACGGAGCTTTGGTTTGGGCAGTAACAGTAGTAGTGATAAAAAGCGCAAAAAGAAGATTTCCAATTTTCATACAGCTAAAAGATTTTAATGAAGGTATTTTGTCTGCTCTTCTGCAAGATATTTGAAAATGCCCAAAGGGCTGAGGTTTCGCCCTTAGCTATTAACCTCGTGTTAACCATTTGATACCGCTTGTTGGTATAATTTCATTGGCTAAGCCGGAACGAATGTATAAAGCTTTTTGTCTTTTGATACTATGGATTAGCATAGGTTATAGTGCCAGTTCTCAAACCATTACTGTGAGTGGATGGTTGAAAGACAGCATTACTCATTTTCCTATCAGTAATGGAAGTCTTTTGAATGAAAGCTCGCGGGCCCTAATAAAAACAGATGCCCGGGGTTTGTTTACATTGAAGCTTTCACCCGGTGACTTACTCATGGCTTCCGCTCCTGATCACCACAGCGACACACTTCGTTATTCTTTTTTATCGACAGATACCATCATTATTTTTCTTGCTCCTACAGGCGACATTCTTCCAAATGTTACAGTAAGTTCCCGGTACAACAAGTACCAGCTGGATAGCATAGACAGGCGTTCCACATTTGAGCTGATGCGGGGTAATGCATTATCAACTGTTTCCAAAAGCCGGCATGAAGGTTTTGGTATTGTATTGAACCTGGATAGGTTCACCAAGAGCAAATACAAGGATAAAAGGAAGCAGGAGAAGTCATTTGAAAACACAGAACGGTTTGCCTATACCAATTATCGTTACCCGGCCATTATGGTATCCTTTTATACAGGACTAAAAGGCGATACTCTTCGCCAATTCCTCTATGAGAACACCCCTTCTTATCAATGGCTGCGCGAACATCCCTCTAATGAAGAAGTAATCTATTACATTAACGACAGGTTAAAGCTTTACCACCAGAAGATGGGTTCTAAGCGGCCCTGAGAAAGGTTTTGTTTCTTTGCAGTTCCCTTATCACACTAAACACTCTAACCATGAAGAAGCCTTTAATGATTCTTTTACTGATCCTATTTATTTCCCTGGTGAAGGCGCAGGACCTCGAATACCCCTACCCGGTTCATTATGTACATCTTACTATAGAACAGCAACCGGTTAAGATGGCCTATATGGATGTAAAGCCACCTAAGTCCAATGGCAAGACTGTAATGTTGCTCCATGGCAAGAATTTCAACGGTTATTATTGGAAAGAAGTGATCGCATTTTTATCTGCGGCTGGCTATAGGGTCATTGTACCTGACCAGGTGGGCTGGGGCTTCTCCGATAAGCCCAATATTCATTACAGCTTTCATTTGCTGGCTGATAATACCCACCATTTACTGGATTCACTAGGTATAAAGAAAGTATCGCTTCTGGCGCATTCCATGGGAGGCATGCTGGGTACTCGTTTCACCCTTATGTACCCGGATATGGTAGAAAGGCTGATATATGAAAATCCTATAGGATTGGAAGACTACAAGACCTTTGTGCCTTACCATAGTTTGGATGAACAATACGCCAATGAATTAAAAGCGACCAAAGAGTCTTTAAAAAAATACCAGGTGTCCTATTATCCTCAATGGAAGGAAGCCTACCAACCTTATGTAGATGCGCAATATGCTGCCCTGCAGCTTCCGGATTTTAAAACTGCCACCTGGGCCAGTGCACTGACCTACCAGATGATCTATGAACAACCAGTAGTTTATGAATTGAAAAATATCCGGGTGCCCACACTTGCTATTATTGGGCAGGAGGACCGCACTATTGTTGGTAAGAATCTTTTAGATAAGGAAAGCATACAAAAACATGGACAATATCCATTACTGGGTAAGCAATTGCAACAGAATATCAAAGGGTCAAAGCTGGTGGAACTAAAAGGAGTGGGACATATTCCACATATACAGTCGCCGGAGATCTTCAGGGAAAAGGTGCTTGAATTTTTAAAACTTTGACAGCCTAAAGCAACAAAAGCAGCATGATGAATGCTGCTTTCTATAAATTAAAAGGGAGAGGCCGATCAATATCTTCTGCCGCCCCTGTCATCTCTTTTGTTG